>DATAAP010000424.1:0-8673 GCA_036260035.1 Alphaproteobacteria bacterium
GACGGTCGCGGAGACGACGGTCAATCGCCTCGTGGTGAATGTCTCCACGTCGCAGGCGTGGCCGTCGGGAATGACACTGTCGAAGCTCAATCGCACGATCGCCCTCGACGATGCCGCTGCGATACGACAGCTCCGCCATAAGGGTCGGATGCTGCAGTAGCAGCCGCTGCACGACGTCGACCGGCGTCGAGAAGCCGGTATGCGCCCAGATCACCTTCGCCTGCCGATTGTGCGTGTAGAGCGCCTCGACCGCCTCGATATCGGAATGCGCGTGCAGCCAGAGATCGCGCGCGACGGCAAGGTCGACGATGCGCTTTACCTGCGCATGCCGCGCGTCGTGCCCGTGCAGATGGAACTCGCCGATGCCGAAATACCGGGCGCGCTGCAGCTCGGACTCGATCAGCGCGAAGACCTCCGGATCGCGGAACCAGGTCTGGATATCCGCGCGCGTGCGATAGGGCCGCATGAACGGCACGACCCAGAGCGCTTCGGAGCGCGCGCCGTGCAGGCGCCAGGAGCCGTCATTCGGGCGGCTGTTGGCCAGAATACCGCGCACGCCGTTGCGGCGGAAGAGCTCGAGCACCTGCGGCAACGGGTACGCGTTCTGCGCCTCGGCATTGTAGTGCAGATGCGCATCGAAGATCGGGATCTCCTCGGCGCGCGCCTGGATCGCGAGGACCGACGCGAGGATTAAGGCGATGAGATGGCGCATGTGGAGTCCCGCTCCTGACCGGCGCAGCTTGCAGCAACGCGGCCGCCGCGCCAAGCGCGAAGCGCAGCCTTTGCCCTCGGAACCGCCCTGTTTTTGGCGGCGTTACCGGGCTGATCCGCCTGCCTAGCAGTGCGCAGACAAACCAGGAGTTTCGAAAATGAAGCGCATCATACATTTGACCCTACTTGCCGCGTTCCTTGCGGCGCCGCTCGCCTTGGCAGCGTGCAACACAACGGAAGGCCTCGGCCGCGACGTCGAGCGCTCCGGCGAATGGATCCAGGACAAGACCGGCAGAGACGACGCGAGGTGAGCGTCCGCCTCTAGAAGCGGCGCGCGCGCTGAACGGTAGCGGCGCGCCGCGAACGACCTTAACTCTAACTCATCGCGGGGCATCGCATGTCGGCTGCGCGCAGCGAGGGCCGTGAGGCTGAACAGACACGCAAGCTGTGGCAGATGGTGCGGGACATCAAGATCGCGATGATGACGACGCGCGACGGTGGCGTGCTGCGCAGCCGGCCGATGGAGTGCGTCCAGGTGGAGGACGACGACGGTACATTGTGGTTTTTCACCGGCGCATCATCGCCAAAGGCCGCAGAGGTGGCTGGCGAGCACGAAGTCTGCCTCTGCTTCGTCGACAGACCCGGCCAGAACTATGTGTCGATCTCGGGCTTCGCGTCGATACTGCGTGATCGCACGAAGGCGCGGGAGCTGTGGACAGAGGATCAGCGCGCCTGGTATCCGCGCGGCCTCGATGATCCGGAGCTGGCCCTGTTGAAAGTCAGGGCGCAGCTGGCGGAGTACTGGGACAGGCCGTCCAGCGCGATGATCGCAGCGCAGGGCCTCGTGCGCGCGCTCGCTGACGAGACGCCCGATCTCGGCGAGAATGCGAAACTTTCCTTCGAGCCTTCAACCTGACTACGCCATCCGTCATTGTCCGTGTCAGGCATAACCGGCGCCGTCGTTCGCGCGATCCGGCCGACGTGCTGCGGCGGCTCGAGCGGCTGGCGATCGTGCTCGACAGCGCGATCGTGATTCCCGGCACGCGCTTCCGCTTCGGAATTGATTCGCTGCTGGGCCTCTTTCCCGGTGGCGGCGACGTCGTCGGCGCCGCACTGTCGGGCTACATCATCTACGAGTCCTGGCGCGCCGGCGTGCCAGCTCCCGGCATCGCACGCATGGTGGCGAACGTGCTCGCCGACACGCTGCTGGGCGCGGTTCCCGTCGCCGGCGATCTGTTCGACGCCTTTTGGAAATCCAATCTGCGCAATATCGATATCCTGCGCGCGCATCTTACGCGGCGCGATTGAGCCCGCCATTATGACGGCAGCTCGTGCTCCGCGCAGATCTGCTCCGACTCGAGGTGGGAGAGCGGTTCGAGCGTCAGGCCGCAGCGATGCGGCCCGTTCGGATCATCCCCCGCGCCATCGCGGCGGAAGAAGCGGCAGGTCCCACAGAGCCCGAACGGGCGCCGCTGGTTGCCGCGCTGCAGATGGACGAGCAACTCCGACAAGTCGGCCTCGAGCCGCGACAGCAGCGCCGGATCGATCCCCTCGAGCAGATCGACCATCGGATCGCGCTGCAGATTCGCGCGGCCGCGCGCTGTCAAGCCCAAGCGGACGCCGCGTCGATCGCGTGGGTCGTCGCTGCGACGAACGAGGCCCTTGCGCTCGAGCGCGATAACCGTCTGCGAGACCGTGCCCTTCGTCGAACCCAAATAGCGCGTGAGCGCGGTGGGCGTGCGCGAATAGCGATTGGCGCGGCCAAGGTAGCGCAGCGCCTCCCACTGCGCCGGATTCAGCAACTCGACGCGATGACGCGCGCCGCGCAACAGCCGGCCGATCCGCTCGAGCAAGTCGGGCAGGCGTGAAACGGGCACATCGCTGCTGTCTGATGACATTCTGGAACGCGTCGAATTAGCAGGCAGGTACCGTGAAGATACTGCCATAGATTACCTTTGGCAATCATTGCACTGCTTTAAATTGATAGCGCGTCGACATGATTTGCGTCAGATATCCTGCGCTACCGCGACTCTGGACACGTTCTTGCCGCCCCTTCGCACAGCGCCTATATCTGCCGCCATGTCCCGCACCACTCTTGGCCGTCGCTGCCTGCTTGTGCTGGCGGGTGCCGCTGCCGCGTCGGGCGCGCTCGGCCGCAATGCCGCCGCCGCGGTGAGCCAGCGGCCGTTGTCCGAGCAGGACCGCGCCGACATAGCCCGCGTCGAGACGTACCTCAACGATATCCGCACGTTGAGCGCGCGGTTCATGCAGGTTTCGGACACCGGAGGGACTGCCGAAGGCAAGCTCTTCCTGTCGCGACCGGGCAAGCTGCGGCTCGAGTACGACCCGCCGGTGCCAATCCTCATGGTCGCGAATGGCGGGTTTCTGATCCATTACGACAAGCAGCTCAAGGCCGTCACGCATCTGCCGATCAACTCCACGCCGGCTGGGCTGCTGGTGCGCGAGCGTATCGCTCTGTCCGGCGATGTGACCGTAAGCGCCGTCGAGCGCGGGCCGGGCAGCCTGCGACTGACCCTCCTGCAGAGCAAGGACCCGCAGGCCGGGAAGATCACCCTGGTATTCGCCGAGCGGCCGTTCAGCCTGAGCAACTGGCAGGTCGTGGACGCGCAGGGCAATGTCACCCGCGTCGCCCTGATCGAGCCGCAGGTCGGCGTGCCCCTCGATCCGGCCCTGTTCCGCTTCACCGATCCCGGCATGCTGTCGCCGGGCCGCAACTAGTGACCGGCGCCGCACCGCTGATCGGCGTGACCGCCTGCGCACGCGCTGGCGAGCGACACGTGTTCCACAGCGTCGCCGCGCAGTATGTCGAGGCGGTGGTGAATGGCGTGGGCGGTGTGCCGATCATCGTGCCCGCGCTCGGTGCACGGATGGATATACCCGCCCTGCTCTCCCGGCTTGACGGCTTGCTGCTGACCGGCAGCCCGTCGAATGTCGAGCCGCACCATTATGGCGGCCCGGCATCGCGCGAGGGCACGCTGCACGATCCGGCGCGCGACGCGACCACCCTGCCGCTGATCCGCGCCGCACTCGATGTGGGCATGCCTCTGCTCGCGATCTGCCGCGGCAACCAGGAACTCAACGTGGCGCTCGGCGGCACTCTACACCAGCATGTGCACGAGCTGCCGGGCAAGCGCGACCATCGCGGCCGCAAGGTGCCTTCGAACGAGGAGCGTTACGGCTACGCGCACACAATCGATTTAGCGCCGGGCGGTACCCTGGAGCGCCTGGCGGGTGCCCGCACGGTCACCGTCAACTCGCTGCATGCGCAAGCGATCGATCGCGTGGCGGGCGGGCTGGAAGTCGAAGCAACGTCGACCGAGGACGGCGTGATCGAGGCGGTGCGTGTCGCCGCCGCGACAAGCTTTGCCATAGGTGTGCAGTGGCACCCCGAATGGCACATCGCGACCGACATCCTCTCGCGCGCGCTCTTCGCAAGTTTCGGCGACGCGGCGCGCGAGCGCGCGGCACGGCGCAACCCGCGCGCGCGAACGGTCACGGCTGCGTGAGCTATGCGCAGCATCCTGGCATCCATTGCATTTTGGGATTGCCGCGCAATCCAACCGCCTCTTGCGAAAGTCTAAGCGCGCTACCATTTGTCAATACAAGAGGCGGCCCGCTTTGGCGGGTCGCTCGACGAGCGGCTCCCCTGACGCTCGTCGGGCTCCGAGAGGAGCTTCGGAGCGCCCGGTCCTCCCCCCGACCGGGCGCTTTGCTTTTGTGAGCAGCCCTTCGACTTGACCGGCAGCCATGGCGCGCGGCAAAACTCGCGCGCTGCTCCACCGTCGGACATCGTCTTCATCATGCCCAGCTCCGCGCGCCTACCGAAGGCGCCTGTCGTTCCGTCGCCCTATGTCGGCCGCAAGATTCCGGGCGCGCCGGCGCTATCCGCGATCCGCGTCGCCACCTGGAACATCAACTCGGTCCGCCTGCGCCTGCCGATCGTCAAGAAGCTGATCAAGGCAGCGCAGCCCGACGTGATCTGCCTGCAGGAGACGAAGACTGAGGATCAGCATTTCCCGGCCGAGGCGCTGGCCAAGGCCGGCTATCCGCATCAGTGCTTCTACGGGATGAAGGGCTATAACGGCGTCGCCATCCTGTCGCGCCACGCGTTGGCGAAGAACGGGCGCGAGCGCTGGTGCGACAAGGACGATTCACGCCATGCCAAGGTCGAGCTGCCAGGCGGGATCGAGCTGCATAACGTGTACATTCCCGCGGGCGGCGATATACCCGACCCCAAGGTCAACGTGAAGTTTGCGCACAAGCTGCAGTTCCTGCGCGAACTCGGCGCCTATTGGGCAAAGCAGCCCGAGGGCAAGCGAATCCTGGTCGGCGACCTGAACGTGGCGCCCGGCGAAAACGACGTATGGTCGCACAAGCAGCTGCTGAATGTGGTGAGCCACACGCCGATCGAAGTGGAGCTGCTGACGGCTTTCCAGAACGCGCACAAATGGGTCGATGCGACGCGCGAGCTGTTCCCTGAGCCGCAGCGCATCTACACCTGGTGGAGCTACCGCAACCGCGACTGGCGCCAGTCTGACCGCGGCCGCCGCCTCGACCATGTCTGGGTTACGCCGTCGCTCGCCGGCACCGTCGCGGCGGTGCATGTCCTCAAGGAAGCGCGCGACTGGCCGACTCCGTCGGACCATGTCCCGGTGCTGATCGACCTTAAGCCGTAGCGTTCAGCCGGCGCGATAGACGAAATAGCGCCCCGGCGGCACGCCCGGCGGCAGCGGCTGCGGCGATGCGCAGGCAATCTCCAGCGGCTGGTCGGAGAGCACGATCGCGCCAGCGCGCAGCAGCGGTGCAATGACCGGGCCGAGCCAGCGCGCCAGTGCCGCCGTCGCCGCTTCGTCGCCGGAGCCTATATCCGCATGCAAGAGGGCGACGCCGCCTGCATGTCGCGCGACGAAGGGTACGAGCGTCTGGCGGAAATCGCCGACGATCAGATGCGCCGCATCCGGGATGCATGCGGGATGCGCCGCGACCTGGCGGTCGAAAGCGAAGATCTCGCGCGCGCCGGCGAGGCGCGTACGCAGATGGTCGTAGGTACGGCCGTTGCCGAGGCCGAGCTCGACGACATTGCCGGCCACGGGTGCAATCGCGGCGACAGCCCAATCCAAGCAGGCGCGCTGCGCCTCCAGGCGGCGGATGAAGCTGTCGAGGCGGCTGCCTTTGCGGGGCTGATCCCCGTGCATCATCTACGCCGCTCCGGCGCGGGTGACCGCCGCGCGGAGCTGCTCGTTCGTCTTTTCCAGCCGCCGCGCTAGCTCGCGCATGATCTCCACCGCCATCTGAGGGAACTCGTTGACGAGGCGGAAGAACAGATCCTTGTCGATGCGCAAGGTGGTGAGCCGCGAGCGCGCCACCACCGTCGCGGTGCGGGGCACGTCGCACAGAATCGCCACCTCGCCTATGATCGCGTGACGGCCCGCGGTGGCTACCTTCACGGGCCCTTGCGGCGTGTTGATCGAGACGTCGGCCTCGCCTTCGAGCACGATATAGGCTGCGTCTCCCGGGTCGCCCTGGCTGAACAGCGGCTGCCCGGACTCGAAAGTGAGCCGCTGGCTGGTGAAGGCGAGCAGCTTGAGCTTCGCCGGCTCCATCTTCGAGAACAGCGGGATGGCCCTCAGGACTTCTACTTCTTCCTTGATCGACATTGCGGCTTCCCTGCGCTTTCCGGATTAGGCTGCAGCCAACAGCTCGGCGAACAAAGTCCCCGGCTGCTTCAGCTCTTCGAGCTTTCCCGACTCGGCGATACGGCCATCCGCGAAGACCAGCACGCGATCGAAGCGGTCGGCGAGCGCCGGATTATGAAGCGCCCAGACGATCGTTGCGCCGTTGCAGGCCTTGAACAGGTTCTCCATCACGCGCGCCTGCGCGCCGGAATCGAAACCGGCCGTCGCCTCGTTCAGGATCAGGAGATCCGGACGCTTGAGCAGCGCGCGCCCGATCGCGAGCTTCTGGCGTTGCATATGCGACAGCCGCGCGCCGCCCACGCCGACCGAGAAGTCGAGCCCGACCTCCAGGACAGTGCGTCGCAGCTTCAGCTCGTCCAGGATCTCGACGATCAGCTTACCGACCCGCGCGGCCGCGCGTGCCTGCCCATAGGCGAGCTTGCCGAACAGGATATTGTCCTGCAGCGTCGTAGCGGCGTTGTAGGCGGCGGGATCGAAGAATTGGATCGCGTTCCGCGCCGACTCCGGAAGCTCTTCGCGGAAGATGCGCCGGGCCTCGAGCACGCGCGCCTTGATGGAATCATCGAGCAGGCCCAAGCGGTGGCGCGCCTCGATCAGCTTGAACGGCAGGGTCAGCAGCCGCGCACGATCGCCTGGCGCCATCGCCGTCCTGCCGTCGACGCGGCCGAGCAACGCCTGGAACTCCGGCAGGTCCTCGGACGAGATGAAGCTGAACTGCTCGAAGAACTCGTGGCCAGGCGGCAGATCGGCGAAGAGTTCGATCATCGTCGTCGCCACTTCGCGGCCAACTTCGACCAGGTCCTCTGTCAGTCCGACCTTATCGAGCACATCGAGCACATACGTGTTCTCGGCCAGCCGGTCGATGTCGAAGGCCGGGCTGACCGGCGTTCCGAACAGCAGGTTCTCGGCGAGTGTCGCGTTGTTGTTGTAGCGCGCCGGGTCGAACACCTCGACCAGCGGCGCAAGGTCCGGGTCCTTGATCCGAGCCTGCAGCGCCGCGCGTGCATTGAGCACCGCCTCGGCGATGTCCGGCCGCACCTTGGGATCGATCGTGCCGCGCAGGCCGAAATGATAGAGGTCCTCCTCGAAGTCGACGGCGATGAGTGCATCGATCATCGCGTCCGCGGGCGAACGGCCTTCGAGGCGCGCAGCCTCCCAATCGATCCAGTCCGCTTCCGGGTCGAGCGCGAGGTTGCCGGCGCGCTTCGATTCGGCCAGCCAGCGCTCACGGAGGCGCATGGTGGCAGGATCATAGTCGCGCGGCTTCACGAGCCGCTGCCGCAGCCCATATGTCAGGTTGTCGCTGATACTCGCCGAGAACAGATAGGCGCTAGGTCCGACATGACCGATGCGTGCCCCGAGCGCGCCGCTCGGGATTGTCTCGAAATCCCTGCCGCCGATGGTGATATTACCCGAGGTCGGTAGATAGAGGCGCGAAAGCAGCATGGCGACGGCTTCTTTGCCGCCGCCGGGCGGCCCGACCAGCGCCACTTTCTCTCCCGGCTCGATCCTGAAGCTCGCGCCCTCCAGCAGCTTCGCATGCGCGTCCTCGATCAGCCCGAGATTGGACGCCACGACCGGCCCTTCCAGACGCGGCGGCGGCCCGTCGAGCGGCGCCTGCAGCGTCTCGTCGAACATGTTCTCGGGCTTGAATTGTTCGGTGACCTGCTCGTACTTGATCTTGGAGTCCTGCATCTGCTGGTAATAGTCGAGCAGCTCCTTCCACGGCGACGACATGTCCTTGTTGGCGGCTACTGCTGCGGTCAGAGCGCCGACCGACAGATCGCCCGTGATCACCAGATAGCCGCCGATCGAGTAGAACAGCAGCGGCACCATCTGGTTCAGCATGTTGTTCAGGAACTTCACGAACGACTTGCGCTGATAGATCTCGAAGCGGATCTTGAAGATGTGGCCAAGGCGGCGCGTGAAATCGACGCGCTCCCACGTCTGCGTGCCGTGGGCGTGTACCTCCTGCACGCCGCCGATCGTCTCGCCGATGCGTTCCGATAGCTTACGCACCGCGCGCACGCGCTCCTTGCCGAGCTGGTTCACCCGCCGCTGCAGCTTCGGGATCAGATAGGCCTGCAGCGGGTAGAGCGACACCGCTGCGAGGCCGATCCACGGATTCTGCACGAACAGGAAGGTGACAATCACCAGCAATGTGCCGCCCTGGATCAGCGGCTGTGCGATGGCGTCGCCCATGAACCCACCGAGCGGCTCGACTTCCGCGGTCACTATCGGGATG
>DATAAP010000425.1:0-5237 GCA_036260035.1 Alphaproteobacteria bacterium
ATCGGCGAGAACACACGCGCGCGCCTTGACGGCTTTGCGGCGCTTGAGATCGACTTGCTACGGGTTAAGGGCAAGCAGCGGCCGGTGCGGGTCTTCGCCCTGCTCGGCGACGAGCGCGTCGCCGGCGAAGTATGGTTCCGCGCCGTCAGCGAGGCGCAAGCGGCGATGCTCAAATCCTATCGCAGCGGCGACTGGGCGCGTGCCTCTGCGCTGCTCGGCTTGTGCCGCCGCGCCGCCGAGGGGCGGCTGCAGACCCTGTGGACGCTCTATGAGAGCCGCATTGCGGAGATGCGCGAGACCGCGCTTCCCGCGAACTGGGACGGCGTCGCCATCGCGCGGCAGAAGTAGCGGCGCTAGTCGCCGCGGAACTCCTCGACCATCGCCGATAGCCGCCGCACGTCGAGAATCACGAGCGCACCTTTCTCGCGCTCGACGATGCCCTTGCGCGCCAAATCACTGAGCACGCGTGCGACCGTCTCGCGCGTCGTGCTCACGCGGCCGGCGAGATCTGCATGGACCGGAATCGGCTTGATCACCGCGCGGTTGCCGTTGAGGCCGTTTGCGCGCGCCTCGCGCAGCAGCTCGGCATAGATCCGGTTGTTCGCGCCGAGCGAACTCAAATCCATGATGCGGCCGGTCGACTGTCGGATGACGCGGGCCAAACGCTGAAGCAAGGTGAGCGCTATGGTCGGATGCGTCGCGAGCACTTCGCGGAAGGCCGCGGCATCGAGGGATGCTGTCAACGTCTCCTTTGTCGCCACCACGCTCGCCGAACGCTTGGCGCCGTCCAGAGCCGCCTGCTCGCCGAAATAGCCGCCCGCCTCGATGTCGTCGAAGGTGATCTCGCGGCCGGCGAGCGAGTAGTCCACGATCCGCACCGCTCCGCTGGCGACGAAATAGACGTCAGTTGAATCCGTCTCGCGGTCGATGATCTGCTCGTCCTTGGCGAAGCGCTTCCAGCGGCAACGCTTCTCGATCGCCTGCCTTTCCGCCGGCGTCAGCGTGCTCAGCAGTTCCACATTGCCAAGGTTCTCGGCAGTTGCCTTTGCCCGGTTCATGCCCCGGCCCCCTCGTTCCCCACTTGCGCCGGTTAAGGCCAATTTAACCCTATGCTGGGCAGGTTATTGCCGCACCGCCACAAAGACCTTATATACGCTGCGTCCTCTTTTGCGCTGCAGCATTTCTGGCGTCGCTGGAGCACCCCATGACCGACCATGACGAACTGCACGGCTTATACTTCGAAGACCTGCGGCTGGGGCAGACGGCGGCGTATGCGCGTACCGTGACCGAGGCGGATATCGTCCTATTCGCAGGCATCTCGGGCGACACCAACCCTGTGCACATCAACGAGGAATTCGCCAGCGGCACGATGTTCTCCGGCCGCATCGCCCACGGCATGCTGACAGCGAGCCTGATCTCGACGGTCATCGGCACGCGGCTGCCGGGCCCCGGCGCGATCTATGTCAGCCAGACCTTGCGCTTCAAGGCGCCGGTGCGCATCGGCGACACGGTGACGGCGCGGGCGACCATCACTGATCTCATGCCGGAGAAGCGCCGCGCGACGATCGCTACCGTCGCGACCGTACGCAACAAGGTCGTGCTCGAGGGCGAGGCGGTTGTCATGGTGCCGCAACGCGCTGCCCTCGCGGCGAAGCCGGCCCACGGCAACGGCGCCGCAGCGGAGCGCGCTCCCGGGCACGACTGAACCGAGGCGCGACACCGGCGCGCCGGCCGCCTATAGTCCCGCGCGGCCAATTCAGCTTCTCCGGCGCATGCGCGTTTTTCGGCACTATACGGATCTGCCTGCTGCTTCCCAGGGCAGCATCGTCGCGATCGGCAATTTCGACGGCGTCCATCGCGGGCATCAGGCGGTCATCGGCGAGGCCGTGCGGCGCGCCAAGGCCGCCGGCCGGGCGAGCGGCGTGCTGACCTTCGAGCCGCATCCGCGGCGCTTCTTCAAGCCGGACACGCCGCCGTTCCTGCTGACGCGGCTGCGCACCAAGGTCCGTGTGCTGGCCGCGATCGGCGTCGACAACCTGTTCGTTCTGCGCTTCAACGCGTCACTCGCCGGGCTCAGCGCCGAGACGTTCATCGACCGCGTGCTCGTCGATGGCCTGCGCGCGCACCAGGTCGTCGTCGGCTACGACTTCGTCTTCGGCCAAGGCCGCCGCGGCAATCCGGAGCTGCTACGCGAGCGTCTCGCCGCGCGCGGCATCGCTACTATGGTGATGCCGCCGGTCGCCGCTCCGCATGCCGAGCCCGACGGCGACAGCGAGGGGCTCATCTATTCCTCCACCGGCGTGCGCGATGCGCTCAGGGCCGGCGATCCGCGGGCAGCGGCCCGCCTGCTGGGGCGACCGTTCGAAATCGAGGGCCGCGTGCGCCGCGGCGACGCCCGCGGCCGCCTGCTCGGCTTCCCGACGGCGAATATCTGGCTGGGCGACTATCTGCGGCCCGCCCTGGGCGTGTACGCGGTGCAGGCGCGCATCGACAACGGGTCCGCGCAGCCGCTGCTGACCGGCGTAGCCAATCTCGGCCTACGGCCGACCTTCGGCGGGTCCGAGCCGCGCCTCGAGGTGCATCTGTTTGACTTTCAAGGCGACCTCTACGGCCACCGCCTGCGGGTCGAGCTGATCGAGTTCCTCCGGCCCGAGCGCAAATTCGACGGGATCGAGCCGCTGAAAGCGCAGATCGCCGCCGATGTCCAAGCCGCTAAGGCCGCGCTTGCCAAGTCGCTAAGACCGGCCCCGAGCACGCCGAAGCCGTGATTTGAGCCGCCAGACGGCTTGACGCTGCCGGACGTGGATTTCTATGATCCGGCCCGCCATGGCTACATGGGTCCGCATACCTTCGCGCGCCGAGCGAATTAGCGACCCGATCCTCGCCGAGGATCGGGAGTTGACCGCTCGTGCTCAGTTGTCCGCGAAGGAGCCCATGTATCATGCCCGCGTCTGATCCGCGTTCTGTTCCGACATACTGTTTTTCCGTGTTCGCAGCCTCCGAGGCGTCCGTGATGCCGCGAGTCCTTGAGCTGTTCGCCAAGCGCGGCCTCGTGCCGTCCCGCTTCGACGCCGCCGTCGCCGGCGATGACTTGTCCATCGACGTGCAGGTCGGCGGGCTCGAGGCCGATACGGCCGCGCACATCGCCGCCTGCCTGCGGAACGTCGTTCACGTCGAGCGCGTCCTGACGGCCGTAAAGTCGCACGCTGCCGAGGCCTTATGAGTACCGACTATAAGAACACTGTTTTCCTGCCGACCACGCCGTTCCCGATGCGCGGCGAGCTGCCCAAGCGCGAGCCCGACGTGCTGGCGCGCTGGGAGAAGATCGGCCTCTACAAGAAGCTGCGCGAAGCCTCCAGCGGCCGCGAGAAGTTCGTGCTGCATGACGGCCCGCCCTATGCCAACGGCCATCTGCATATCGGCACTGCGCTCAACAAGATCCTCAAGGACGTGATCAACCGCGCGCAGCAGATGCTGGGCAAGGACGCCAACTACGTGCCCGGCTGGGACTGCCACGGCCTGCCGATCGAATGGAAGATCGAAGAGGAGTACCGCGCCAAGGGCAAGGACAAGGACGCGGTGCCGATCGTCGAGTTCCGCCGTGAATGCCGCGAGTTCGCTGAGAAGTGGATCGACGTGCAGCGGCGCGAGTTCAAGCGGCTCGGCGTGATCGGCGACTGGGACCATCCGTATTCGACGATGTCGTACGCCGCCGAGGCGCAGATCGTGCGCGAGCTCGGTAAGTTCACCCTCAACGGGGGCCTCTATCGAGGATCGAAGCCGGTGATGTGGTCGGTTGTCGAGAAGACCGCGCTGGCCGAAGCCGAGATCGAGTACCACGACCACAAATCGGCGACGATCCACGCCAAGTTCCCGGTCGTGAAGGCGTCGCACCTGGCGTTGCAGAACGCAGCGATTGTCATTTGGACGACTACCCCCTGGACCATTCCGGGCAACCGCGCCTTTTCCTACGGCGAGAAGATCGAATACGTGACGGTCGAGGTGATGGCCGTCGCCGAAGGAAGCCTCGCCAAGGTGGGCGAGCGCCTCGTATTCGCGAAGGCTTTGCGCCAGAGCGTCGAGCAGGCGGCGAAGATCGTCGAGTCGAAAATCGTCGGCGAATGCCTCGGGACCGACCTGGCGAGCACGCTGTGCGCGCACCCGCTGCGCGGCCAAGGCTACGAATTCGATGTGCCCGCCATTCCCGGAGATTACGTCACGACCGAGCAGGGCACCGGCCTCGTGCACATCGCACCGGGCCACGGCCAGGAAGACTATGAGGCCGTCATCGCCTTCAACCGCAAGGGGATGAAGCCGATAGAAATCCCGGAGACCGTCGCCGAGGACGGCAGCTACTTCCCGCACGTGCCGCTCTTCGCTGGGAAGGTGATCTACACGCCGCAGGGCAAGCCGGGCGATGCTAACGGCGCCGTGATCAAGGCGCTGATCGAGGCTGGCGCGCTGCTCGCCAAAGGCAGCCTAGTGCACTCCTACCCGCACTCGTGGCGCTCCAAGGCGCCGCTGATCTTCCGCAATACGCCGCAATGGTTCATCTCGATGGAGAAGAACGACCTGCGGAAGAAGGCGCTGGCGGCGATCGACGCGACCAAATGGGTGCCGCGCTCCGGCTACAACCGGCTCTATTCGATGATCGAGAGCCGGCCCGACTGGGTCATCTCGCGCCAGCGCGCCTGGGGCGTGCCGATCGCCGTGTTCGTCGACAAGAAGACCGGCGAGGTGCTGCGCGATCCCGAGGTCGTCGAGCGCATCGCCCAGGCCTTCGAAGCCGACGGTGCGGATGCATGGTATGCGAGCCCGCCCTCGCGCTTCCTCGGCAACAAGTACAACCCGGATGACTTCGAGCAGGTGAAGGACATCGTCGACGTCTGGTTCGATTCCGGCTCGACACACGCCTTCGTGCTGGAGAAGAACCCGGACCTGAAATGGCCGGCCTCGCTCTATCTCGAAGGCTCCGACCAGCATCGCGGCTGGTTCCATTCCTCGCTGCTGGAATCCTGCGGCACGCGCGGGCGAGCACCCTATGAGGCCGTGCTGACGCACGGCTTCGTGCTCGACGAGCAGGGCCGCAAGATGTCGAAGTCGCTCGGCAACGTCGTCTCGCCCCAGGACGTGATGAAGCAGCACGGCGCGGACATCCTGCGCCTGTGGGTCGTCGCCTCCGACTATTCCGACGATCTCCGGATCGGGCCCGAGATCCTGAAGCATCACGCCGAGGC
>DATAAP010000426.1:0-7404 GCA_036260035.1 Alphaproteobacteria bacterium
GGCCGAACGCATCATGCGAGGTGATCACCTTGCGGCGATCTGCCGGCAGGGAAGAGAATTGCTGGCGAACCCACGCGTCGAGTTCCGCAAGCCGGGCTAGATAGCGAGCCGCGTTGTCTCGGTATGTGGCCGCGTTCGCCGGATCCGCGCGGATAAGGCCTTCAGCTATGTTTCTGACATAGATCTGACCCTTCGCGAGGTCCTGCCATGCATGGGGGTCGGGCGCAGGGCCGCCGTCATGGGCATGGTCGTGCGTGTGTCCCGCGTGAGCGCGCTCGTGCGACGTCATGATCCGAACGGCTGTGCCCTCGGCGGCGATGACAATGGGACCGCGATAGCCGGACGCCTGCACAAGCCTGTCCAGCCAGCCCTCGAAACTCAGGCCGTTTACGACGACGAGGTGCGCTCCCGCGATGGCGCGCGCGTCACCAGGCGTCGGCTGATAGACGTGAGTGTCGGCGTCGGGCCCGACAAGGCTCGCGACCTCGACGCGATCACCACCGACATTGCGCACCATGTCGGCAAGAATGGTGAACGATGCCACGACTTTGACCTGCGCCGCGGCGGGTGCCGCGCAGAAGAAAACAACAAGAGCCAGGAGTGGCGGCAGCCATCTGGTTGCGAGAGCCTTCATGTCGGATCCAATCGAGTGGTTTGGGGGCGGAGGCGACGAGAAAGATCGGCATGCGGTCCGAGCAGGACGGACAGGACGAAGACGGCGCCTGCCGCGAGGATGATGGCCGGCCCTGATGGCACGTCGATATGGAATGAGATCAGAAGGCCGACGAGCCCTGACGTCGCTGCGATGGAAGTCGCGATGAGCGCAAGGCTCCCGATCTCACGCGCCCAGAAGGTCGCGGCGACGGCCGGCAGGATCATCAATCCGACGGTCATCAACGTGCCCAGCGCTTGAAAGCCGGCAATGAGGTTGAGCACCGTGAGGCCGAGGAACAGCTGATGGTACATCGCGCCGCCTCCGCCCAGTGCGGCAAGAAAGCCGGGATCGAAGCATTCCAGGACAAGCGGCCGATAGACCGTCGCCATCACCAGGAGCGTCACGGTCGCTATGCCCGCGACGAGGAACAGCGCCATATCGTCGACCGCAAGGATGGAGCCGAAGAGGAGATGCATCAGGTCAATCGTCGACCCGTTCAGCGAAATGACCAGGACGCCGAAGGCCAGCGCGATCGGATAGGTCGCACCCAGGCTCGCGTCCTCGCGCACACGCGTCGTGCGCGTCACTGCCCCGGCGAGCAGCGCCACGACGAGTCCTGCCGCTAGGCCGCCGAGGGTGAGCGCAGGCAGCCAGAACCCGCCTATCAGGAATCCAAGCGCGGCTCCGGGCAAAATGGCATGCGCAAGCGCGTCGCCCATCAGGCTCATCCGCCGGAGGACGAGCAGGGTGCCGATGATGCCGCTGCTGAGAGAAAGCCCGAGGCATGCCACGAGCGCACGCCGCATGAAGCCGTATTCCACGAACGGCGCCAAGGCGACGTCATAGAGCGTCATGCCCAAGCCTTCGACCGTGGCGCCGGAGGGTCCCAGCTCTCGAGCAGCGAACGAGCGCGCAGGAGATTCGCGGGCGACAGCGCCATGTCCGTATCTCCCCACGCGACGATTCGGCGCGCCAGGAGAAGGGTGGAGGGGAAATGTTCCCTCACCTGCTCGAGGTCATGCAAAGCGCACAGGATCGTGCGCCGCTCCTTGTGCCAGCGTCTAATGAGGCCGAAGAGGTCCGCCGTGGTCTTCGCATCGATGCCGTTAAATGGCTCGTCGAGCAGGATCACTCCCGCATCCTGAAGCATCAGCCGCGCAAACAGCACGCGCTGGAGCTGGCCGGCCGAGAGCGACCCGATCGTGCGCGCCTCGAATCCGAGAAGCCCCACCGTGCCGAGCGCATCACTGATTTCGGCGTTCGCATGCGCGGTGATGCATCGAAACGCGCCGTAGCGGCGCCACAGGCCGGCGGCGACCACGTCGCGCACCGAGATCGGAAAGTTGCTCCCGATGTCGGCTTTTTGCGGCAGGTACGCGAGCACTCTGCGATCAGCCCCCGAGAAGCTTATGGAACCGTCAGCGATCTCCGCCACGCCGGCGATGGATTTCAGCAGGGTGCTCTTGCCCGCGCCGTTTGGTCCGACGACCGCGATCAACGCACCCTGGCCGAAGACGCCGGATACGTCCTCGATCGCCGGATAGGCTCCATAGCGCACAGTGACACGTTGAAGTGTCAGGGCGGTCATATCGCGCCTGCGCCGGTGAAAGAGATGGCCCACACCACGGCGGCCCAAAGAAGCGCCAAGATGGCGGCGGCCCCAACAAGGCGTGCCCGAGCGCCGCAAGTAAATAAGGAAGCCATTTGCGATCCTCGCAGAGTTGCCATATGAAATGTTATATTATAACATTTGTCAACGATGGCCGGCGCCGGCCGGCTTCCATTCCGGGGAGAGCCGGAGCGTCATGATGCTGGACCGCGAATTGCCTCGCGTAATGGAATCTCGAGATCGCCTCGACCTCGCAGATATACGGCGGCCGGCATTCAACCTAGCGATTTGGAAGCGAGGCCACAGCCGAGAGCAGGACGGGCTGAGCGCGGCATTGCTTTCGGGCATGAGCGCGTCGATCGATGTGACCGTCGACCTCTCGCGTTCACGCGGCGCGGTTGCCTGCGCAATATCCGGCTTTCCGGCGCCCCGCGCCGTCGTGGTCAGGTGGCAAGCAGACGTATTGGATCTGGCGCAGTGGTTCGGTCGTATTGCCGGCACAGCGGCAGTCCGTTTGCGCCTGGGAACGGTGCGTGGTCTGGCGTGTCGGCTGTTTCATGCGGATTACGTCGGGCTGCGCCTCCTCTGCACCTATTCTGGCCCCGGCACGGAGTATCTGGAGGAGAGCAACGTGAATCGGTCGGCACTCGGTAAGGGCCGTAATCAGGACATCGTCAGGAGCCGGAGGCTGATCCGGCGCCTGGACACCAACGATGTCGGGCTCTTCAAAGGCGAGGCTTATCCCGGCAACTCGGGATTGGGCATCGTCCATCGTTCGCCCCCTGCAAGCCGCCGCGCACCGAGACTCGTCCTCTGCATCGATGCCGGGGAGCAGTCGAATCTGGAAGGCGCCGCGGAGCTCCGGCGCCCGAGCTGAAGCGGAAGCAACATCGCGCAGGTGGCGAACGGGCGCGTTGCCTCGTGCAGCCTGATCCGCTAGAACCGCGCGACCTTTCCCCATTCCCACAGCGTGTGAGCGCGAGCGCGGCCATGGCTGCATACCAGTACGTCTACGTGATGAAGGGGCTGACCAAGATCTATCCGGGCGGCCGCAAGGTGCTGGAGGATATCTGGCTGTCCTTCCTACCCGGCGCCAAGATCGGCGTGCTCGGCCTCAACGGCGCCGGCAAGTCGACCCTGCTGAGGATCATGGCCGGCCTCGACAAGGACTATGCGGGCGAGGCCTTCGTCGCCGAGGGCGCCACTGTCGGTTTCCTGTCGCAGGAGCCGCATCTCGATCCCAAGAAGACGGTGCAGGAGAACGTGCTGGAGGGGCTGGGCCACCTCAAGGCGATGATCGACCGCTTCAACGAGGTGAGCAACCGGCTCGGCGAAGTGACCGATGACGACGAGATGAACGCGCTGATCGCCGAGCAGGCAGAGCTGCAGGAGAAAATCGATGCAGCGAATGCCTGGGAGCTCGATCGCACCATCGAGATCGCCATGGACGCGCTGCGCTGCCCGCCCGGCGATGCCGATGTTTCCAAGCTGTCGGGCGGCGAGCGCCGCCGCGTCGCCTTGTGCCGGCTCCTCCTGCAGAAGCCCGATCTGCTGCTGCTTGACGAGCCCACGAACCATCTTGACGCCGAATCGGTCGCCTGGCTCGAGCACTTCCTGCACGACTACCCCGGCACGGTCGTCGCCGTGACCCACGACCGCTACTTCCTCGACAACGTTGCGGGCTGGATCCTCGAGCTCGATCGCGGCCGTGGCATCCCATGGGAAGGCAACTATTCCTCCTGGCTCGACCAGAAGCAGAAACGGCTTGCACTTGAGGAGAAGCAGGAGACGGCGCGCCAGCGCACGCTGGAGCGCGAGCTCGAATGGATCCGGCAGAGCCCCCGCGCACGCCAGGCGAAGAGCAAAGCGCGCATCACCGCCTACGAGGCGCTGGTCGCGCAGGCGAGGGAGCAGGCGGCCGAGCAGGTGCAGATCTCCATCGCGCCGGGGCCCCGGCTCGGCACCAACGTCATCGACGCCGACCATCTGAAGAAGGGTTACGGCGACCGCCTGCTGGTCGAGGACCTGTCATTCCGGCTGCCGCCCGGCGGCATCGTCGGCGTGATCGGCCCGAACGGCGCCGGCAAGACGACGCTGTTCCGCATGATCATCGGCCAGGAGAAGCCGGACGGCGGCAGTCTCAAAGTTGGGGAAACCGTGAAGCTCGGCTATGTCGACCAGTCGCGCGACTCGCTGTCGGCCGACAAGTCGGTCTGGGAGGAGATTTCGGGCGGGCTCGACCAGCTCGAGATCGGCACGCGCAAGATGCCGAGCCGCGCCTATGTCGCCGGGTTCAATTTCAAGGGCTCGGACCAGCAGAAGAAGGTCGGCGTTCTTTCCGGCGGCGAGCGCAACCGCGTCCATCTCGCCAAGATGCTCAAGAGCGCCGCCAACGTCCTGCTGCTCGACGAGCCGACCAACGATCTCGACGTCGATACGCTGCGGGCGCTCGAGGACGCGATGCTCGAATTTCCGGGCTGCGTGGTCGTGATCTCCCACGACCGCTGGTTCCTCGATCGCATCGCGACGCACATATTGGCTTTCGAAGGCGACAGCCGCGTTGTGTGGTTCGAGGGCAACTACCAGGACTACGAGGCCGACCGCAAACGCCGCCTCGGCGCTGACGCCGACCAGCCGCACCGCATCAAGTTCAAGCCCCTGACGCGCGGCTGATCGCGATGCGGCAGCTCGCCACCGCCTACTTGACGGCGGCGGTGACGACGACCTCGATGAGCACGCCGGGGCCGAGGTCGTTGATGCCGATCGTTGCGCGGGTCGGCAGGTGGTCCCTCTTCAGCCATGCCTTCCAGGCCTTGTTCATTTCCGGCTTCAGCTTCATGTCGGTGATGAAGATCAGCGCCGAAAGCAGGTGATCGCGGTCGGAACCGTGCGCGGCGAGCAGCCGGTCGATCTCGGCGAAGACCTGGCGGGCCTGTCCTTCCATGCCGAGCGACAGATCCTCCGCCACGACCCCGGCGAGATTCAGCACGCCGTTGTGCTCGACGACGTCGTGGAGGATCTCGGAATTCCCGCTTCTCTTGATCACTTACGTCTCCCTGGTTCGGCTCAGCGCGCCATGCTTCGGATCGCTCATATAGACGATGCGCGGCGGCGGCCGCCACCGCCGATGCAGGATGCCCGACCCGGAAAATCTTGCCGCATCGAAAGCCGTTCCTGCCGGCCCGGCTGGGCGTCGGCCTGGGTGGGATCGGCCAAATTGCTGAAAAAGCGGGATAAACGGGAGTTAAGCGCCTTGGCATGCCGGTTGCTGCTCTGGCGGTGGTTTCATGGCCGAGTCGGCGCTGTGCCGGTGCGGACGTGACCATCACTTCCTCCGAATGAGGCAGACGACATGGCAAATTCAGTGAACACGAACATCGCCGCGATGGTCGCGTTGCGTAATCTCAACCAGACCAACGAAACGCTGGCGAAGACTCAGGACCGCGTCTCGACCGGCCTGAAGGTGATCGGCGCGAAGGACGACGCTTCGAGCTTCGCCATCGCGCAGGGCATCCGCGCCGATATCAAGGCCTACGCGGCCGTCGATCAGGCGCTCGCGAACGGCAAGGGCATCGGCGACGTCGCGATCGCGGGTGCCACCCAGATCTCCAATCTTCTCACCGACATGAAGAAGAAGGCGATCGAGGGCATGAACGCCGGCAACACGCCCAGCCAGCAGTCGATCCTGGCGGCGGACTTCGCCGCGATGAAGGCGCAGTTCCAGACCTTCATCGCCAACGCGACCTACAACGGCAAGAACCTGCTGCAGTCGACCGCGACGGACGCCACGGTCATCTCGACCATCTCGGGCGGCACGCTGACGATCACGTCGCAGGCGGCGATCGGCAACCTGTCGTTCGGCGCGCTGACCAGCACCACGACCGCGACTTCGGCCCTGGTGGACGTCAACGCCGCGATCACCGCGGTTGGTACGGCGCTCGGCGACCTCGGTTCGGACGTGAACGCGCTGAAGTTCCAGCAGGACTTCAACAAGACCGTCAGCGACGCGGTGACCGAAGGCCTGGGCAGCATCGTCGATGCCGACTTAGCCGAGGAAAGCGCGAAGCTGCAGGCCCTGCAGGTCAAGCAGCAGCTCGGCGTGCAGGCTCTCAGCATCGCCAACGGCTCGCCGCAGATCCTGCTGTCGCTCTTCCGCGGCGGCTGATCCGGGCGAACGGCGGATACAAGAGAGCCCCGGGCGGAGTTCCGTCCGGGGCTTTCCCTTTTTCCGGCGACTACAAGCGCAGGAGCGCCGGCGTCCTATTGAACGTTTCTCGTCTTTTCCCGGAGCGAGGCGAGCAGCCCTTCAACCTTGCCGCCGTTGCGCTGGATCACCGCGGCGAAATCGTCGCGCTGGGTGACGCTCATGCTGATGCCTTCGACCACGACGTCGAAGATCTTGAACGCGCCGGCTTCACGCCGCATGCGGACGTCGAACCGCGCCGTCGGCTTGCCGGGAAGAACGGCGTCCAGGGTAGCGATGACCTCGCCGTCCTGGGCGCTGCGGGTGTTCAGGACGCGCAGCTGCGCGCCCGCGAAGTCGTTGAAGCGCTGAATGTAGGTTTGGACGATGAAGTCCTCGAACAGCTTCAGGTACTCGGCCTTTTCGGCGTCGGTCGCGATGCGCCAGTAGCGGCCGAGCACGAATCGGGCGATCGTCGGCACATCGAAGGCTTCGGTCAGCATGCTGCGGAAGCGCAAAACGCGATCGGCCATTGCTAGATCGCCGGTCGTCAGCTCCGTTACCGCCCGCGAAGCTAGACTCGAGACGAACTGCGCGCCCTCGGTGGCTGCCGCCGAGTCCTGCGCACGCGCGACGGGCGTTGTACCCGCCGCAATCAGTGCGGCCGCCGCCGCGGCGATCACTGCGCGTCGCTTCATGGCTTACTCCGTCTTCGCGCCGGTGCGATCTGCCGAAAGCTCCTGGGACAGGCTCGGCGCCGGATAGGTGGAGCCCGGCGCGCCGTTGCGGATCTCGGCTTCGCGCCGCTGGCGATAGATGCTGCGGATGGTGGCGTAGAAATCGACCGAGTTGCGCTCGAGATCCGCGATAGTCTCGATGTTGCGCTCGCGGTTATCGATGGCGCTGACCGCGCCGCGCGCAGCGCTGAAGCCATCGCCGAAAATGATGTTGAGGGGA
>DATAAP010000427.1:0-4209 GCA_036260035.1 Alphaproteobacteria bacterium
GGAGCCCGCTAAGCGGGCGTCTCGAAGACAGCGACGGCGGGGTCATCCCTCAGCAATGAGACATGCCGGGGTGGCAAAACGGCCGGCGTAGAGATCCAGCGCCTGCACGCCTGCCGGCGTCAACGTGTAGATTCCCCGCTCGACGCGCTCGAACCAGCCGTAGACGTCCTCGAGCAGAATGCGTCCCGCGTTCGGCGCCTCGGCGTCGAGCCGCAGAACCGCCGGCTTCTGCGGCCCGCGCGCCTGAAGCACGCTTGCCACGCGCAGCGCCTCTTGGCGGTACGCGGTGACGAGCTTCACCCGCCCCGGGCTGCCGCCAGCGTTGGGATCGCCGACCCGGCGCGCGAATTCACCGAGCAAACGAGCAGCCCGGCGTTTGTTCCGCCGCGGCGAATAGGGCAACGGGTCGAAAATCGGTTCGACGACCTGGCTGCGATGGGCCGGCGGATGCACGAGCAGCAGGCCGAGGCCGAGCCGGCGCAAAAGCTTATGCAGGCGCCCGTCGAAGACGGGAGAGGCGCCGCGTGGGCTCGGCACGGCGAGGTACACGGCATCGGTGAGGCTGAGACGCTCGACACCCTGCATGATCAGTTCTAGGTTGAGGCTCGTCTTGAGCTCGACGATTACGGGCGGCTCATCGCCGCGACGGGCGACGACATCGCAGCGCCCAACCTCGCCTTTGACCGTATAACCCTGGCCCTCAAGGAAGGCCTTCACCGGCGCGTACAGGCTTGTCTCGACCAGGCGCTCGGATGCCGCCGTCTCAGCCTTGGATTTGAGGATTCGCGCCATCGCTTCGCTCATCGTCTACCGCTACGTGCTGCGGAGCCGCGCCGCAGGGTGGACACGCACCCATCAAGTTGCGAGAGCCGGTTCATCCGGCCTTTAACGCGCTTAGACACGGCGCTCGACGCGATCAAGAATTTCATCCGGGATGAACGTGCGACACGGCGCTGCCCGGTGGCAAGTCCGGACCTCAAACCGCAAGGCCTTCCATGCGGCGCAGGGCCGTGGCGCTCCGCCGCCCGCGGGCGTGTTCTTGCATAAAATGCAACATAACTTGCATATAGAACAAGTCGCACCTATAATCATTCTGACGGAGGCCTGTATGACCCGAGAGGCTCAAATCGCGCGCGAGCTGGGCGAGCGGCTGCGGTCAGCGCGCCTGGCCAACGGCCTGACGCTCGCCGCGCTTGCGGCGCGGACCGGCCTTTCCGAGGCGTTCCTGTCGCGTCTCGAGCGCGCGCAGGCGGCGGCGTCCGTCGCCAATCTCATCGAGATCACCGATGCGCTGGGCATCGGCATGGACGCGCTCTTCGCTGAGGACAAACGTCCACAGAGGACATCCGTGGCCGTGCACCGCGGCAAGGGCAAAGCATCGCAGCCGATGATCGAAGCACAGGGTTATCGGTGGCAGCGCCTGGGCGGCGGCGCACCGCGCGACCGACTGGGCGCATTCCTGCTCACATTCGACAAGGGCGGCAAGATGCCGGCGATGGTGTCGCATGCCGGCCAGGAATATTGCGCGGTTCTGTCCGGCGAGATCGACTTCCACGTCGGCCACGAGGTTCATCGGCTGCGGGCGGGCGATGGGATCTTCATCTCCTCGACTCTGCCGCATCGCGTCGAGAATGCCGGAACCGGCGTGGCACGCCTGCTTATGGCCGCTGCGCATGAGCCGCACGACGGCGAAGGCGGCGAATGGTGGGAGCCGGGCATCGTCGTACGCAAGCCACAGGGCGTGACGAAGACCAAATCAATCCTGGAGGACGCGACATGAGCCAGACCCCTAGCAAGCGCACCGCTTCACGTGCCGATCATCTGCCCTTCGAAGCGCGCCACGTCGACGACGTGGAATGGGAAACGATCCGTTGGCCGGGCGAGACCGGCAAGATGCTGTTCCACCCGCGGCCGGAGCGGCCGACGGAGCCGAACGCGGGAATCCTACGTCTTGAGCCCGGCGCTTATCATCCCGAGCATTATCACGGCTTCGCGCAGGTCTGGTACATCCTCTCCGGCGAATTCGAGATCGATGGCGTGACGTACCGTCCCGGGCACATGCTGTTCCATCCCGATCCGCATTTCGAAGGCGAGTTCAGGACCGCGAGCGGCGGCGAGATTCTGATCGTGCAGTATCCCGGACCGACGACGCGAGAAAATCCGATCTACGCCGACCGTTTCAATATGAAGGAGCGCAAGCCCGTCGCGGACGAGCGCGTGGACTTGTGAGGTCAAGCGCCTTGCTCCGCCGCCAGGCCGGAGCGGCGCGTTCTTTACATTTCGGCCGGCTGGCCTCGTCTGCAACAAGGCGCGGGGGTGCTGACCGCGCGCAGGACACAAAAGCGCGCCTTTGCCCCAAGCACAGCCCAGGCCCGCTCGGGTGGGCGCAGGGGTGTATGCGCGAGAGAAATCTCTCGCGACGCGGACCTCAAGTGCGGCCGCGTGCGTTGGTAGCGGCGGAAAAGAACAACAGGGAAGGGCCGGCTTGGCTTGCGCGATGCGCAACCGCCAAGAGGTGCCATGTCCCGCTCCGCTTCTCGACCGGCCGACGACGTCCTGTTCTGGGCCGAGCGCGCCGCCGGCTACTACTGGGGCCCGTTCGCGCTCGCTACGCTGGCCATGCTTCCGGTCTCGACCATCGATCCGGTGCTCGTCGCTGGCGGCCTGGCCGTCGCTGCGGCGATTTGCGCCGCCAATCAGCACTGCTTCGTGTTCCACCTGCATCCCAGCCATATTGCGCTGCGCGGCGCGATGCTCGATCGCGTCCACCGGTTCGATTGGGAGTCCGTCCGCGAGGCGCGGGCTCACAAGGTCCGGCACGCCTGGATCACCGGCAATGGTGCGCGCGGCAAAGTATGCATGCTGATGGATGATGGCACGTGCATCCGCGTCGCCGGCGTGCGCGATCCAGAGGAAGCCTGCGCCGCGATCAATAAGATGGTCGCCCGCCACGCCGCACGAGGTAGACAGGCTGCCTACGCGTGAAGGCCGCCCGACTGGCAGCGATCGGGCGGCCCGCGCGTGAGCCGGTGACCTAGTCCGACGAGCCCGTCGTCGCCCGGCCGCGGCTGGAGGTGGATGCCGATCCGGTGACCCCAGTCCCGCCTGTCGATGGATCGCGCGTACCCGCCGTCGTCGCCATGCCGGCGCCGGCCGATGACCGTTCGCCGGATGAGTATGCGGACTGACCGCTCGTCCACTCCGTGACGCGTAGATTGTTCTGCACGTGCTTTACGCCCGATACATCTTCGGCGATGTCCTCGGCACGGCGCTTCTGCCAGCGACTGTGGACCGTGCCGCTCAGCGTGACCTCGCCGTTGCTCACTTGGATGTCGATCTCCGAAGCATCGACGCCGGGATCATCGGTCAGGCGGTCGGATACGTCTTCACGGATTCGCTCGTCGGATCGTGTGTAGCCTCGCGGCCCACGACCCCTGTGCCAGCCTTCGCGCTGTGCATCCATCTGGCGACGGCGCTCGGCGTCCTCGCTGCCGAACCACGAGGCGATCTCGTCGCCTGCACGTTCGAAGAAACCGCGGTCCTCGCCGCGGCCGCGCCAGTCGTGCGCGCGGGACGGATCGTGATGGCCACTGCGGCCATAGCCCTGATAGTCGGTTCCGTACGAGCGGCTGCGATAGTCTTCCGGCGTACGCCAGAATCCTTGCGAGGGGCCGAACCCTACATGGCCCTCCGCTGCGCTCGGCCAGGGCGCGCGCGGATCGTGGCCGGCCCCGCGGTATTCCCGTCCTGAGCCACCATAGCTCTGGCTATACCCGCCACGTTGGGGCTCGCGGTAATCCGTTGCGCGCCGGCCGTATCCGCCGTATTCGCCGGATCCGCCATAGACGCTGCCGTACGGATCGCCGCTGTAAACCCCGCCCGCCATGCTGCGGCGTTCGTCATAGCCGCCGCGGCCGGGGCCGTAACCCCGCTCGCGCTCATACCCTCCGCCGTAGCCCGTCATCTCACGATAGCCTTCGCGCCCATACTGGCTCTCGCGTCCGTACTGCTCGCCGCGGCGATAGCGGTCTTCCTCCCAGCGCCGGCGTCGCTCGTTGTCGTCCCACCAGTCCTGGTCTGCCATGACATGTCTCCCTAAAAGCGTCTGGACGACGCCTGAACGCGACCTCCTAAGCGCCGTTCCGCCCTGCCGCATATGGCCAAGGCTGAATGTGACAAATCGCGGCGGTGACCGCAGCGTGCTACTTT
>DATAAP010000428.1:0-4552 GCA_036260035.1 Alphaproteobacteria bacterium
GTGCTTGAGCAGCGGCCGGTTGTTGCGCCGGCTCACCCGGCGGACCAGCACGTCGAGATCGGCCTTGAGCCACACCGAGATGCCGGCTTCCTTGATCCGCGCGCGCGTCTCCGGGTCCATGAAGGCGCCACCGCCGGTCGCCAGCACGTGCGGCGGCCGCTCCAGCAGCCGCTGGATGATCCGGCGCTCGCCATCGCGGAACGCCGCCTCGCCATAACGCTCGAAAATTTCCTCGATCGTGCAGCCGGCGGCCTGCTCGATCTCATGGTCGGCGTCGACGAAGGCAAGGCCCAACCGCTGCGCCAGACGGCGGCCGATGGAAGTCTTGCCCGCACCCATGAGCCCGACCATGACGATCGTGCGCTCCACGCGGCCGGCCTCCGCGGCCGGCATTTCCGGTGCTTCCCCCATGCTCTCAGGCGACGCCGGCAGACTCCCGCCGGCTGGGGGCGAATTGATTGCGTCCATCGTAGCCAGTAGACTGCCCCGGTTTCGCCAAACTGACCTTGTAAATCATCCCAACAGTTTAGCAAGATCGACCCAGCGTGTCGCGGCTGCCGCCCGCGGCTCCTGCAATGCCGACAAGAGCCCCGTTCCGTGCCCAAGCGTACCCTGCTGATCATCGCTCTCGCGTTCGTCGTCATCGTGCTGGGCGGCCTCGCCGTCCTGGCTACCATCGACATCCCGGCCCCCAAGACTCGCATTGAAAGGACGATTCCCAATGATCGCCTGCCACGTTAGGGGCTGGGGGGTCGCCGCACTGCTGCTCGTGACGGCTGGAGCATCGGCGGTGGCACAGACGCCGGGCCCGATCCGGCTGGCGCCGCCGCGCATCGTCGTTCAGGAGCCCGCGGCAGGACAGACCGTCCCGGCGACCGAGACTCAGCCAGCGGAGGCGCCGCGCACCGAGACGAAGCCCGAGATCATCGTTAGCGACACGCCGGCCCTTAATCTCGACGGGATCGGCCTGATTGATGAGAGCAGAGGCGGCCTGCCCGAGACGGTGTGGAAGGGGTCGACGCGGCCTGTCATCGACCGCCTGCTTACCCTCTTACCGGCGCCGACGACCTCGCCAGCGGCACGGTCGCTGGCCGAGCGGCTGCTGACCACGACCGCGACTCCGCCCGCGCCCGGCCCTGACAAGCCGGCGACGAGCTTCGTCGTCCTGCGTGCCGAGCGGCTGATGGCCTTGGGGCGCAGCGCGTCGGCCGCAGGTCTCGCCCGCGCGGTCCCGCAGCGCGAGGAGAATGAGGCGCTGTCGCGCGTCCTGCTGGACGCGGCCCTGTTGGAATACGACAACGCAGGCGCCTGCCAAATCGTGCGCCGCCAGATCGGCAAGGCGAACACGCCGTACTGGCAGAAGGCGTTGATCTTCTGCCAGGCGCTTGCCGGCGAGCACGACCGCGCGGAACTCGGCGTCAGCTTGATGCGCGAGCAGCGCGCCGACGACGATCCGCTGTTCGTCCGCCTCGTCAACGCATTGCTTGGCGACAATCGGCCGATCGCCGACGTGGTGAAGCCGACGCCGCTGCATCTGGCCATGCTACGGGCCGCGCGCCAGCAAATCCCCGCAAGTGCGGCGGAGAGTGCCGATGCCGGCGTTCTGCGCATGATCGCGCAGAGCCCGAACACCACTTTGGAAACGCGCCTTGCCGCCGCCGATCAGGCCGAGGCGTTCGGCGCGCTCTCGCCGGAGGCGCTGATCCAGATCTTCGAGGCGGTGCCGTTCACGGCCGACGAACTGAGCAACGCCGCCCCGGTCGTCGCGAAGGCGCCGCGCGCACGCGCACATGCCGCTCTCTACCGCGCGATCAAAGCGCAGGCCGTCGGCGCCGCGCGCGCCGAAACCTTGACAGGCGGGTTGGACGCAGCGCGAGCGCGCGGCTTCCATGTCGCCGCCGCGCGCACGCTGCTGCCGCTGGTGCGCGAGCTGACGCCGACGCCGGAGCTGGCGCCGCATGCGGCCGCCGCCGGACGCATCCTGCTCCTCAACGGCTATCGCGACGATGCGCGCCGCTGGTACGAGGCCGCGCGCGCCGCGGCCGCGAGCGGCACCGCAACGAATCAAAGCGATGTCCTGCTCTGGCCCTTGCTGCGGCTCGCCGGCGTCGACGTGCCGGCCCCCGATGTGAAGGCGCTCGCCGCGTGGCGCGCAGCGCAGGAAAAGCTCGATGCCGAGCGCATGCCGGCGCGGACAGCCGTGCTGACGGCGCTGCTCGAAGGCCTCGGCGATGCGACCGACGGCTCGCTTGCCTCCCTGCTGCTGTCCGGAAATCTCGCGCCGCAGCCAATCACACTGCCCCACCCGGCGCTGTGGCTCGGCCGCGACGGAGCTGCGTCGGCAGGGCGCGTCGGCGAGGCGGCGCTGTTCGTGCTCGACTCGATGGGCCCTGACGGCACCGCTTCGGTGCCACCGCAGACGCTGATTGCGCTCGTCCAGGCGCTGCGTGCGGTCGGACTCGAAACAGATGCGCGGGCCCTCGCACTCGAAGCCGCCATCAGCGCGGGCCTGTGAATTGACGCAAGGCACCGACTCGCCGCAGGTCGAGCGTTTCCTGGAAATGCTGGCGGCGGAGCGCAACGCTGCCGCCAACACGCGCATCGCCTACGCCAAGGACCTCGCCGATTTCGCGGCATTCCTCGGCAAGAGCGGCACCGATGTCGCGAAGGCGAGCGCCGCGCAAGTGCGCGCCTACCTCGGCAAGCTGCGCGCGGCCGGCATGAGCCCGCGCACAGCGGCGCGGCGGCTTGCCAGCCTGCGCCAGTTCCACCGCTTCCTCGTCGCCGAAGGCGTGCGCCTCGATGATCCGATGAGCACGATCGATGGTCCCAAGATCGGCCGCCCGCTGCCGAAGATTCTGGACCTTGCCGAGGTAGAGAAGCTGATCGCGGCCGCGCGCACGCATACCGATCTCGAAGGCAAGCGGCTGGTGGCCCTGCTCGAGCTGCTCTATGCCGCGGGCCTGCGCGTCTCCGAACTCGTGTCGCTGCCGCTCACCTCGGTCGCGCGCGACGGCCGTTTCCTCATCGTGCGCGGCAAGGGGAGCAAGGAGCGCCTGACGCCGCTGAGCGAGCCCGCGCGCGAGGCGCTCGCGGCCTATCGTGCCGTACGCCACGCCTTCCTGCCGAAAGACGTCAAGGAGTCGCGGTTCATGTTCCCGTCGCGCGGCGCCGCCGGACATCTGACCGCCGCGCGGGTGTCGCAGCTCCTCAAAGCCCTGGCGGTCGAGGCAGGCGTCGATCCGCGCCGGCTCTCGCCGCACGTTCTGCGCCATGCCTTCGCGACGCATCTGATCGACGGTGGTGCGGACCTGCGCGCGGTCCAGCAGATGCTGGGCCATGCCGACATCGCGACGACGCAGATCTACACCCACGTCGCGGGGGAGCGCATGAAGCGCCTCGTCCATGAGCATCACCCGCTGGCACGGGCGCGGCGGCGCTCCGGCGCATCGTGAAACCGCCCGGGCCGGTCGGACTTCGGCCTATTACAAGGGCTTATGGCGCTGCACACAGACCGTGGACGCGTCTGACCAGATGCTCTAAACACGGCCGGTCGCAACCAGGAGTCCGATGATGGCTGCCCGCAAGAAGTCGACCCGGAAGAAGACCGCCCGCAAAGCCGCCCGCAAGACCACGCGCAGGGCCGTGTCGCGGGCGCGGAGGCCGGCGGCGAAGCGGGTCGTCAAGGCAGCCAAGCGCAAGGCGCCCGCGCGCAAAGCGGCCAAGAAGCCGGCGCTGCGGAAGGCCGCGGCGCCCCGGACCACCTCGCTCACGTTGCCCGCCGGCATCCTGATCGACGCGCCTCTGAAGCCGGGCTACGAGCAGATCCTGTCGCGCCCGGCGCTCGAGTTTATCGCAGAGCTGCAGCGCAAGTTCGGCGGCCGAGTCGAGGAGCTTCTGGCGCGCCGGCAGGAGGTGCAGGCGCGGCTCGATCGCGGTGAGAAGCCGGACTTCCTGGCCGAGACGGCGCACATCCGCAGCGGTGATTGGACGGTGGCGCCGGTGCCGTCCGACATCCGGGACCGCCGCGTCGAAATCACCGGGCCGGTCGACCGCAAGATGGTAATCAACGCGCTAAATTCGGGTGCCAGCGTGTTCATGGCGGATTTCGAGGACGCCAACACGCCGACCTGGTCCAACCAGATTGAAGGCCAGATCAATCTGCGCGACGCCGTGCGCCGCGCCATCACCTTCACCGACCCTAGCAGCGGCAAGGGCTACAAGCTCAACGACAAGACCGCCGTGCTGTTCGTGCGGCCGCGCGGCTGGCACCTGCCGGAGAAGCACGTCCTGGTCGACGGCGCGCCGATGTCGGGCGCCTTGTTCGATTTCGGCCTCTACTTCTTCCACAATGCGAATGAGCTGCTGAAGCGCGGCACCGGCCCGTATTTCTACCTGCCGAAGATGGAGAGCCATCTCGAGGCGCGGCTGTGGAACGACGTATTCGTCCACGCGCAGCAGAGGCTCGCGATCAAGCGCGGCACCATCAAGGCAACTGTACTGATCGAGACCATCCTCGCCGCCTTCGAGATGGACGAGATCCTCTACGAGC
>DATAAP010000429.1:0-3238 GCA_036260035.1 Alphaproteobacteria bacterium
CGCGAGCTGCAGCAGCAAGTCCGGATTGTGCTTGAGGCCGAGCGTACCCGAATAGAGGAAGACGAACTTGTCGGCGAGGTCGTGCTCGCGCGCCCACGGATTGTCGCGCGGCCGCGCCGCCAAATCCTCGCGCGCCGCCCAATTCTCGATGACGGTGATGCGCTCGCGCGGCGTGCCCCACTCGGTGAGGATCGGAAGGAAGTCCTCGGTGATCGTCACCACGTGGTCGCTGCTGCGCAGCAGCCATTTCTCCAGAGCGATGTAGCGTGCGCCGATCGCAGCACCGAACAGCGGGAACTTGCGCCGTAGGATCTTGTCGATCGCGACGCTGTAGATGTCCTGGTGCCAGTAGACCAGCGGAATACGATGGCGCCGGCAGTACTTCGTCGAGATCGCCTGGATGTCGAGCGGCGCGTTACCGGCAAGCGCCACGTCCGGACGGAACTCGCCGATCACTTCGGCCAGCTTCCGTCCGTATGCAATCTCCTGAAAGACGCGCTTGAAGAAGTTGTACTTCTCGAATGGGCGGCCGAGCGAGATGCCGCGGATCGCAAAGCCGGGCGGATCGTCAGGACGCCGCGTCAGCGCGCCGCGCGGCGCCTGGAAGTCGGCGAAGAAGACGTGCAGCACCTCATACCCGCGCTTTGCCAGCTGGCGCGAGAGCTGCGGCTGGAACGGCTGGCCCGGATAGTCGTGAACCAGAATCCTCATGCGCGGCGAGCCCTGATCACGAGGCAGTCACCCGCGCCGAGACGGTTGCCGGCCCAGAGGACCGGGAAGAGCAAGCCGCGCGCTAGCAGCATGATTCCCGCGACCGGCACGGTGCTGCGGAGCTTCTCGATGCGACCGGGATACAGCCACGCGATCGCCGACTGCGAGACCCAGAGGGCCGGCGTGATCTGCTGCTCCGCAATGACGGAAAACCCGCTTTCCGCAAGCAGGCGGCGCAGTCGGTCCGCCGAAAAGTGCGTGATGTGGAAAGGCACGTGCCAGTTGATCCAGAACCGCCCGAACAACCGCCGCAGCCAGCTCCGGCTGTTTGGCAGGCTGATCCAGGCCTCGCCGCCGGGCCGCAGCACGCGATGCACGTCTGCAAGCATCTGCCTCGGGTCGAGCGCGTGCTCGAGTACATTCGACAGCACGACTCGGTCATAAAGTTTGCTGGGCCGGAAATCGCGCAGGTCCACTTCATGCACGACGAAGCCGCGGGCGCGTGCCGTCGCGGCGGCGACGGAGTTGAGTTCCAGGCCTTCCGCCTCGAAGCCGTTGCGGCGATAGAGCGTTAGCCCCCGCCCTTCATTGCAGCCGACGTCAAGCAAGCGACCGCTGCCGCGCGCGCCGTGAAAGGAGATATCACCGTCGACCGCGAGCATGAGCTGGTAGAGCGGGGACATCAGGAAGCGCTCGCGCCGGTCCGTGTACGCCTTGGCGCTCGCCTCGCTCAGCGCCGGAAAATTGTAGTTAGACTCATAGAGCGTCTTGAGCTCCGCCGCCGTCGGCACCGGATTGGTCTGCTCGAGCCCGCAGCGCCGGCATTCGCGGATCGACCATGTGCCGGGTACGCCGAACCGCGTGTCGCGCACGCCTTCCAGAAAGGCGCGCGTCTCGCCGCCACAGAGCAGGCAAGCGCTCATGAGCGGCCCATCGCCTTGCGGCGTTCATACAGCTTCGCGTCGATGAGAAAGCGGAACCAGAAGGTCTGCAGCACATAGAAGATCAATCCTTCGCGGCCGTCCAGGAATCCACGCTTCCAGATGTAGCGGTAGAGGAAGAGGAGGAAGGCGCGCAGGAACAGCGGCTGCCGATAGTAGAATCCGCGCTGCGCGCGCTTTTCGGCAACGGGGTCGCCGGACTTGTCGCCGGCGATCACGCCATGCGTGGGTGCCAGCAGCTCATCGACCTCGGCATCGGCCCAGCGATTGTGGCGGCTGGTCCACTCGCCAAGCGGCATGCGGATATCATCGATCATCGGGCCCGCGAGCTTGCCGGTCGGCCCGTCAACGATGAAGTGCTGGTCGTATTTGCGGTTCTCACAGCGGCCGCGGCCGTTGCGGAACAGGCGCAGGTGGTAGATCGGGTACATGCCGCCGTGCCGCAGCGGCCGTCCATGGAAATGCACCAGCCGCGGCACGTAGTAGCCCGCGATCTCCGCCGGCAGCCCCGTCGCGAAGAGGCGCTCGAGCTCCGCAACCAGCGCATCGCTGAGCCGCTCGTCGGCGTCGAGATGCAGCTGCCATTGATGCTTGAGCGGCAAGGTGTCGATCGCCCAGTTGCGCTGTGCGCCATAATGCTCGAAAGGATGCTGCGCGATCTGGGCACCGGCCGCGCGCGCAATTTCCAACGTGCCGTCGGTCGAATAGGAATCCACGACGTGCACGTCGTCGCTGATGCGGCGAGCGCTTGCCAGCGTCGCGCCGATCGTCGCCTCGGCGTTGAAGGTCAGGATGATGACCGAGATCGGCAGCATGGCGATTATTTGCGCGCGTCGAAGCGTGAAGTCATGACGGTTTTTTCGCGGCGAGGGAGCGATACACGGACTCGAGGTCGCACGCAATCTTGTCCCAGCTGAACCGCTCCTCGACCAGGCGGCGGCCCCGCGCGCCCATCGCGGCAGCCTCAGGATCGCGCGCCAAGCGCACGATCTGGTCTGCGACGGCGCTCACGGTCGTCGGCGCCACGAGCCCCGCGCCGGCCTCCTGCACCTCGCGCCATATATTCACCTTGTCGGAGATCACGACCGGCACGCCGCAGGCCATCGCCTCGACCACCGCGATGCCGAAATTCTCCGAATAGGACGGGAGCACGAACATGGCGGCATCACGATAGGCGGCGAGTTTCTGCGCATGGCCGAGCATGCCGAGAAATGTGATGCGGTCACCGATGCGCGCCTCGGCGACGAGGCGCTCCGTTTCCTGGCGCATGCCGTCGTCCGGGCCCGCGATCACCAGATGAAGATCGTTTACCGATCGGCACGCCTCGGCGAATGCCGGGACCAGCAGGTCGAGCCCTTTCTTGAAATTGAGCCGCCCCAGGAACAGGACGATGCGGCGACCTGCGATTGCCGGATGGCCGCTCCGCACACCGCCTGGCCGCGGCAGGTCTGCGTATTCCGCTAGGTCGAGTCCGTTGGGGATCACGACGCCCGGCGCGCCATGCGCATACGGCTCGGCGAGCTTCATCTCCTCCGCCGCCGTGTAGTGCAGCGCCGCAGCACCGCGAATCACCCGGTTCTGGAAGG
>DATAAP010000430.1:0-6513 GCA_036260035.1 Alphaproteobacteria bacterium
CATGCCGTCGCGACGCTGCTGCGCACCTCACGCGCCGATACGGCCGTGCTGCTCGCGACGTTCCTGCTGGTGGTCTTCCGCGACCTGATCGAGGGAATCCTCGTCGGCTTCGGCCTCGGCGTGCTTCTGTTCTTGCACCGCATGGCGCAGGCGGTCGGGATTGAGACGGTGCGGCCGGTTGTCGAGACGGAGCGTCCCGACGCAGTAAAAGGCAGCGAGCGGCAGCCCTATGACGTGGATATCGCCACCGCGCGCGACGTGATCGTTTACCGGATCTCAGGTGCGTTCTTCTTTGGCGCGGCGGCGATATCCACGTCATAGGGCTGCCGCTCGCTGCCTTTTACTGCGTCGGGACGGTCCGTCTCGACAACCGGCCGCACCGTCTCAATCCCGACCGCCTGCGCCATGCGGTGCAAGAACAGAAGCGCGCCGAGGCCGAAGCCGACGAGGATTCCCTCGATCAGGTCGCGGAAGACCACCAGCAGGAACGTCGCGAGCAGCACGGCCGTATCGGCGCGTGAGGTGCGCAGCAGCGTCGCGACGGCATGCTTCTCCGCCATGTGCCAGGCGACCACCGCGAGCACGGCGGCGAGCGCCGCAAGAGGAATGTAGCTGGCGAGCGGCGCGGCGACCGCCATGAACAGCAGCACGAACACTGAATGCAGCATGCCGGCGACCGGCCCGCGCGCACCGGAGCGGACATTGGTCGCGGTGCGCGCGATCGTGCCGGTCACGCAGATGCCGCCGAACAGCGCTGAGCCGATATTCGCGACACCTTGCGCCACGAGCTCGCAGTTCGAGCGGTGCCGGCGCCCGGTCATCGAGTCGGCCACGACGGCCGACAGCAGGCTTTCGATACCGCCCAGGAGTGCGAAGGCCAGTGCGTCCGGCAGGACCGCCAGCACTTTTTCGGTCGAGAAGTTCGGCAGCTGCGGCGACGGCAGCGTGCTCGGAATGCCGCCGAAGCGGCTGCCGATCGTCTCGACCTCGAACCCGAACAGCCATGTCATGACGCTCGTAAGTCCGACGGCGATCAGCAGCGCTGGCCAGTGCGGGCGGAAGCGGCGAACGAGGAGGATCACGGCGATGGTGACGAGCGCTACGGCAATCGCCGCGGGATTGGCCGTCGGCAGTGCTTCGCCGAGTGCGGCGAGCTTGGGCACGATCGGCCCCGGCTCCTTGCCCACGGTGAGGCCGAGCAGCTCCTTCAGCTGGCTCGCCAAGATGATTACCGCGATGCCGGCGGTGAATCCCACTGTCACCGGATAGGGGATGTATTTGATGAACGTGCCGAGCTGCAGGAAGCCGATCGCCAACAGGAACGCGCCGGACAGCATCGTGGCCAGGATCAGGCCGTCGACGCCGTGCCGCTCGACGGTCGCGGCGACGAGCACGATGAAGGCGCCGGCGGGCCCGCCGATCTGAAAGCGGCTGCCGCCCAGCAGCGAGACGAGGAAGCCGCCGACGATCGCAGCATAGAGCCCGCGGTCCGGGCTGACGCCGGAGGCGATCGCGATTGCGATCGACAGCGGCAGCGCCACGATCGCGACGGTCAGACCGGCAATAGCATCCGCGCGAAAGTCGCGAAGGCTATACTGCTCGCGCAGGATTGTGACCAGCTTCGGCGTGTAGAGTTCGGCGAAGGTCGGTTCGGCGGGCCGCAGGGCCATGACGATGCTTTCTGTCCGCTCACCACAACTTAGTTTCGCACCGGCTCACGGACCTTCAGCAGCAGCATCAGCCCGACGAGCAAGAATACCAGAATCGTCGCCATCCCCGCACGCTGGCTTTGCGCGACGTGCGTCGTCCACGCCAGCACGGCCGGGCCCACAAAGGCCGTGACGCGGCCGGACAGCGCGAACAGGCCGAACATCTTCGCGCGGTGCTCGGGCGGCGCCATGCGCGCCACCAGCGAGCGGCTTGCCGCCTGCACCGGGCCGAAGAACGATCCAAGCAGGAGGCCCAGCCCCCAGAACCAGACCTTGTCCTGCACGATCAGGAGGCCCGCGCCTGTCGCGATCAGCGCAGCGAGGCCGATCGCCACGGTGCGGCGCGCGCCGATCCAATCGTCGATCCAGGCGAAGCCGAACGCGCCGATCCCCGCCGTGATGTTGAGCGCGATGCCGAACACGATCACTTCCTCGATCGGCATACCGAACGTGCCCGCGGCATAGACGCCGCCGAAGGCGAACAAAGTCGTGAGTCCGTCGGTGTAGACCATGTTGGCGAGCATGAACCATGCCACGGGCATGTGCTGCCGCAGGGTCGTCACGGTCTCGAACAGATCCGCAAGGCCCTGCCGCGCCGCCTGCATGATCGGTCGGCGCTTCGTATTGGGCTCCGGCACGAACAGGAAGAGCGGGATAATGAACACAAGGAACCAAAGTGCCGAGAACGGGCCGGCGATGCGCACATGCTCGGCGCCCGATTTGTCGAGGCCGAGAAGCGGCCGCTCCGCCTGCACGAACAGCACGAGAATCACGCCGAGGCAGACGATGCCGCCGACGTAGCCGAGCCCCCACGCCCAGCCAGACACGCGGCCGACATGGTCGGGCGGCGCCACGCTCGGCAGCAGCGCATTGTAGAAGACGGTGCCGATCTCAAAGCCGATCGTCGCAAGCGCGATGCCGACCAGCGCCAGCGGAATTGAGTCCGGCGACGGCCGTACGAACCACAAGGACGCGATGATGGTCGCAGTGAAGAGGCTGAACACCGCGAGCCAGAATTTCTGCCGCCCGGTGTAATCAGCGATCGAGCCGAGCACCGGGCTCAGCACCGCGATGGCAAGACCGGCGACCGCGAGCGCGTGGCCCCACAGCGCCGTGCCGCGCACCGGGTCTGGCGCCACCGCCTGCGTGAAGTACGTCGCGAAGACGAAGGTCGTGATGACCGCCGGGAACGCCGAGTTCGCCCAGTCGTAGAGACACCAGGCGGCGATGGCGCGTCGGTCGAGCGCCGGAGGTTTCACGTGCGTGCTAGGCTCCAGTCAGCGCCCGCAGCTCGCGGCCGGCGACGGTCAGTGCCGCGATCTCCGGTACCGGGGCAGCCTTGAGCTCCGCGAGCACCGCATCGAAGCGCGCGAGTCCGGGCTTATGCCGCGCCATCCAGTCCTCGGCGATCTTCTCGACATTCTCAATCCGGTCAGCCGCCTTGATCGCGCGCGCCGTGAGCTCCGCCTGCAGCGCAAGCAGATCTTCGACCGTCGCGGCGACGGCCAGCTTTTGCCATCCCGTCTCCGCCTTGACCCGGCCCGCGACGCCGCGCAGCCAGTCGAGGCCGAGCCGCGCACCGATGCCGAAATAGAGCCGCGCCACGCCCGCCACCGGCGCCTTCGCCGCTTCCGCGATGCGCACGACGTCGAGCCCGGAGGCGAAGTCGCTGAGCCGGGCGATGCGCCGCGCCAAAGATTCCGGCACCCCTTCGCGCGTCAGCTCCTGCGCCGCCGCTGCGAGCTCGGCGACGCGCGCGGCCTCGACCGACGAGTCGAACGCTTTTTCGAGCTCGGCGAGCCCCGCCGAGTAGCGCGCAATCTCCGCCGCGACGTCGATGCCGGCAGTGCCATGCCGCACGGACCACAGTACGGCGCGCTCCATGAGCCGCTGCGTCGCCCGCAGCATGCGGTACTGCGTCGCCGCCGGCACCTTGTTGTCGAGCGATTCGATTGCCTCCCAGATCACGCGCAGCGCGAACACCGCACGCACGACGTAATAGGCGCGCGCGATCGTCGCCGGCGTGGCGCCGGTGCGTTCCGTCATCTCGTTCACGAAGGTGGCGCCGGTGCGGTTGACGATGCTGTTGGTGACGACAGTCGCGACGATCTCGCGCCGCAGGCGGTGGCGCAGCACCGACTCGCGATGCTGCTCGCGGATCGGCGTGGGGAAGTAGCGCAGCAGGTCGTCGACGACCGCCGGCTCGTCTGGCAGGTCGCTGGGCAGGAGCTGGTCGTAGAGCGTCAGCTTCGCATAGGCGAGCAGCACGGCCAGCTCGGGCCGCGTCAGGCCCTGCCCCGCCGCCTGGCGGCGCTGGATCTCCTCGTCATCCGGCAGAAATTCGATGGCGCGGTTGAGGCGGCCGGCCTTCTCCAGCGAGCGGATCAGCCGCACATGCGCATCGAGCGCCGTGGCACCCTCGCTCTCGGCGACGGAGAGCGCTTGGGTCTGCAGGTAGTTGTCGCGCAGCACAAGCGCGCCGACCTCGTCGGTCATACGCGCGAGAAGCTTGTCGCGCTGCTTCAAAGTCATATCGCCGCGCGCGACCACGTCGCCGAGCAGGATCTTGATATTGACCTCGTGGTCCGAGGTGTCGACGCCGGCTGAATTATCGATCGCATCGGTGTTGATGCGGCCACCCGCTTGCGCGTATTCGATGCGCCCGCGCTGCGTCACGCCGAGATTGGCGCCCTCGCCCACCACGCGCGCGCGCAGCTCGGTTCCGTCGACGCGCAGCGCGTCGTTGGCACGGTCGCCGACCTCGGCATGCGTCTCGTCCGACGCCTTCACGTAGGTGCCGATGCCGCCGAGCCAGAGCAAATCGACGGGCGCCTTCAGGGCCGCCTTGACCAGCTCCGCCGGCGTCAGGTTTTCCGCATCCACGCCGAGCAGCGCCTTCATTTCCGCGGTGAGCTTGATGGATTTCAGCGTGCGCTCGAACACGCCGCCGCCCTTCGAGATCAGCTTCGCATCGTAGTCCGCCCAGGACGAGCGCGGCAGCTTGAACAGCCGCTCGCGCTCGGCGAAGGACTTCTCCGGGTCCGGCGACGGATCGACGAAGACGTGGCGGTGATCGAACGCGACCAGCAGCTTCGTCTTGCGCGAGCGCAGCATGCCATTTCCGAACACGTCGCCCGACATGTCGCCGACGCCGACGACGGTGAACTCCTGGGTCTGCACGTCGACGCCGAGCTCGCGGAAGTGCCGCTTCACGGCCTCCCAGGCGCCGCGTGCGGTGATGCCCATGCCCTTATGGTCGTAGCCGGACGAGCCGCCCGACGCGAAAGCGTCGTCGAGCCAGAAGCCGTATTCGCGCGAGATGGCGTTGGCGATGTCGGAGAAGGTGGCCGTGCCCTTGTCCGCGGCGACGACGAGATAGGGGTCGTCGCCGTCATGGCGCACCACGTCAGCGGGCGGCTTGACGCCCTCCACGGTCAGATTGTCGGTGATGTCGAGCAGGCCACGCATCAGCGTCTTGTAACATTCGACGCCTTCGGCCTGCGCCGCCTCGCGGCCTGCCTCCGGCGCGGGCGGACGCTTGACGAAGAAGCCGCCCTTCGAGCCCACCGGCACGATGACAGCGTTCTTCACCATCTGCGCCTTCATCAGCCCCAGGATCTCGGTGCGGAAATCCTCGCGGCGGTCGGACCAGCGGATGCCGCCGCGCGCCACCTTGCCGCCGCGCAGGTGAACAGCCTCGACACGCGGACTGTAGACGAACACCTCCGCCATCGGCCGCGGCAGCGGCAGGTCCTCGACCTTGCGGCTGTCGAGCTTGAACGAGATCCACGGCTTCGGCTTGCCATCGACGCGCTGGAAGTAGTTCGTGCGCAACGTCACACGCACGAGATTGAGAAAGCGGCGCAGAATACGATCGTCATCGAGACTGGTCACCGCGTCGAACAGATGCTCAATCTCGACCAGCAGGCCGCGGCTCTTCACCTCCGCGTCGCGGCGCGCAGCCGGATCGTGCAGCACCTTGAACAGGTCGATGATGCGGCGCGCGATCTGCGGATAGCGGCCCAGCGCGCTTTCCATATAGGGCTGACTGAACGGGATCGCCGCCTGACGCAGATATTTCGCGTAGGCGCGCAGCACGCTGACCTCGCGTGCGCCGAGCTGCGCCGCAATTACCAGTTTGTTGAAGCCGTCGCTTTCGATTGCGCCCGCCCAGATGCCGGCGAATGCATCCTCGAACAGCGGCTTGATCTTGCCGAGATCGATGCTCTGGCCCGTCGGCAGGGTCAGCGTGAAATCGTGCATCCACGCTTTCGCGTCGCTGCCGGCGGGCGCAATCTCGTAGGCCGATTCGGAAATCACGCGCAGGCCGAGCGCCTCCAGCATCGGCAGCACGTCGGACAGCGGCAGCGGCGTCGCCTTGTGGAAGATGCGGAAGCGCAGCTCCTCGTCCGGCGCGTCGACGTCGCGGTAGAGATTCAGGGCCAGCGCTTCCGCGCCGCTCAGCACCGAGTCGATCTTACCGATGTCATCGACCGCAGCTTCCGGCCCGAACCGGTCGCGGTAGCCGACCGGGAAGGCCTCGGCGTAGCGCCGCCAGGCCCCAAGGCCTCGCTCCTCGCCTTCGGCGTGAATGAGCGCATCGCGCAGCCGGTCGGAGAAGGTGCGCGCCGCTTCGGTGAGGCGTGCCACGATTTCCGGGATGCTGTAGGGCGGAATCTGGCCCGGCGTGGTGCGAATGACGATGTGCACGCGCACCAGCGCCGTCTCCTCGCCAAAATGGCTGGCGAAGGCGACGGTGTTCCCTGCGAAGCTCGATTCGAGGATCTTCTGGAAGCGCAGGCGC
>DATAAP010000431.1:0-7580 GCA_036260035.1 Alphaproteobacteria bacterium
ATTTCCGGCGCGGTGGGCGCGCTGGTGCTGACGACGATCGTGGTGGCGCTGCTGTCCGGCCCGATCTTCGTCGGCACGCAGATGGAAGCCCTGCACCACCGCGTAGCGCTCGGCGTGCTGATCAGCGTATTCGGCCAGCTCGGCGATCTCATGCTGTCGTCGATCAAGCGCGATCTGGGCATCAAGGATGTCGGCGCGGTGATCCCTGGCCACGGCGGCATCCTCGATCGCGCCAACAGCCTGCTGCTGGTGGCGCCCGCCGTGTTCCACTATGTCGGCTATTTCCGCGGTTTCGGCCTCGACCAGCCGGTCCGCGTCATCACCGGCTGACCGATGGATCGCTGGGAGTTCAAGCCCGCCGGCGATCTTGGCCTGTCCTGGCGCGAACGGCTCACCAGCTTGCGGCGCGAGACCGGGTTGCTCGGTCTTCTGACCCGCCACCTCTGGCGCGGCGTGCTAAGGCTCTATTTCGGACTCTGGCACCGGCTGCGAGTCGAAGGAGCCGAGAATCTGCCGCGCGAGGCGCCGTTCATCGTCATCGCCAACCACGCGAGCCATCTCGATGCGCTGGCGCTCAGCATCGCCTTGCCGCCGCGCTTCGCCGACTGCATCTTCCCGCTCGCTGCCGGCGACACTTTCTTCACCGGCGCCGGGTCGTCGACCTTCGCCGCGATCGCGCTCAATGCGCTGCCGATCTGGCGGCGCAAGACGCGGCCTGAGCATCTTGCCACCTTGCGCGGCCGCCTGCGCGAGCAGGCTTGCATCTACATCCTATTTCCCGAAGGCACGCGCAGCCGCGACGGCATGATGGCTGCGTTCAAGCCGGGCCTAGGCTGCCTCGTCGCGGGCACGTTGGTGCCGGTAGTGCCGTGCCACATCGACGGCGCCTTCGCGGCGTTTCCACCTCATGCAAGGCTTCCCCGTGCGCGCCGCATCGTCATCCGTGTCGGCGCGCCGCTGCATTTCGCTGATCAACCGAACGACCGCGCGGGCTGGCACGCGATCGCGGCCGCCGCAGAGACGGCCGTACGCGGCCTCGCTTCTCCTCGACTGCCGGCGCTGCTATGACTGCCCGCCGAAAAGAGAAGGAGAAGGGAAATGCCGATCGAGGTCGATCTCGCCGACTGCCTGCCCGAGGACAAGGACGCGCTGCTGATCGGCCGCGCCTGGGTGCCGGAGGTCGGCCCCTGTGTCGCGGCGCTGCGCGATGGCGAGCTGGTCGATCTCACGCGCCAGTGGCCGACGGTCAGCGAACTCGTCAACGCTCTCGATATCAAGGCGCTGCGCAAAGCCATCGTGGCAGCCCCGGCGATCGGTCGCGCGAAGGACATCGCAAAGAACGGCGAGCTCGCCGGCCGCAATGAGAAGAAGCCGTATCTGCTCGCGCCCAACGATCTGCAGGCGATCAAAGCATCGGGCGTGACCTTTGTCGAAAGCCTGCTCGAGCGGGTGATCGAGGAACGCGCGCGCGGCAATCCGGCTGCCGCCGAGGCGATCCGCCGTGAGCTCGCCACCGCCATTGGCCAGGACCTCAAGACAGTGGTGCCCGGCTCGCCAACCGCAATGGCGCTCAAGGATGCGCTCGTCGCTAAGGGCATGTGGTCGCAATATCTCGAGGTCGGCATCGGGCCCGATGCGGAGATCTTCACTAAGGCGCCGCCGATGGCCGCTGTCGGGCACGGCGCCGAGATCGGCATCCATCCAAAGTCCACCTGGAACAATCCCGAGCCGGAGGTCGTGCTGGTCGTGAGCGCGGCCGGAAAGATCGTCGGCGCCACGCTCGGCAACGACGTCAACCTGCGCGACTTTGAAGGCCGCAGCGCGCTGCTGCTCGGCAAGGCCAAGGACAACAATGCGAGCACGTCGATCGGGCCGTTCATCCGCCTGTTCGACGGCAGCTTTACGCTCGCGACCGTCGCGTCGGCGGACGTGAAGCTGTCGGTGCTCGGGGAGGACCAGTTCCGCCTCTCCGGCCTCAACTCCATGCGCAAGATCAGCCGCACGCCCGAGCAGCTCGTCGAAGCGACCATCGGCGCGCATCACCAATACCCCGACGGATTCGTGCTGTTCCTCGGCACGATGTTCGCACCGGTCGAGGACCGCGACGCGAAGGGCAAGGGCTTCACGCACAAGGTGGGCGACATCGTCACGATCGAGACCCCTTCGCTCGGCCGCCTCGTCAACCGCGTCAATTTGTGCACGGAGATTGCGCCTTGGAAGTTCGGGGCCGGCGCGTTGATGCGCAATCTCGCAGGGCGCGGGTTGCTGCCTTCAAGCTGATCCGTTGCTGGGCTGAAGCCCGCCCCTACGGCAGAGTTCTTTTTTATAGGCGAGAATTCTGCCTGAGAAGAAAGTTTGCATTCGTACGGCGGGCATAGCCCGCCCTCGTACGTCGTTGTCGCGGTCAGAAGCGGCGAAGTCCCTCGTTGAGGAGCCCTTCGCGATCGACGCGCTCGTTGTACTGCGCGATCGCGTCGGCATTTTCTGCAAGCCGCTTGTTGTGGAGCTCCGCCGAGCGCGCTGAATCACGAGGTCCTCGAGGTGGTCTGCTCCTTCGGCTCGATCTCGATATTCGCGACGCTCGGAGCTCATGCGTCTAAACGCACGAGCAAGCTGGACGCGGTGATGACGTTCGCCAGTCCGCGTGCCTGTTCAATCCGGGAAGCGCGGCTTGACCGCTGGTCTGCTGGTATAATAGGCTGATAGCCATACCGCCATGGCTTCTTCCTTCGACGTCCAGCCCGTCCGCCGCCGCAAGCTCTACGAAGACATCGTCGAGCGTATTCAGCAGCTTATGCTTGACGGACGGCTCGCGCCGGGCGATCAGCTTCCATCCGAGCGCGACCTGATGACCCGCTTCCAGGTCGGGCGGACGGCGGTGCGCGAGGCGCTATTCGCGCTCAACCGGATGGGGCTGATCAGCCTGCAGAACGGCGAGCGCGCGCTGGTGACGCGGCCGACGCCGAAGATCCTTCTCAACGAGCTGTCGGGCGCGGTGCGGCACATGTTGGCCGCGCCCGACGGCATCCGCCATTTCCAGCACGCCCGCGCCCTGTTCGAGACGGCGCTCGCGCGCGATGCCGCCGCCAACGCGAGCGAGGAGGATATCGGCCGGCTCGAGGCAGCGCTGGTACGCAACCGCGAGGCGCTGGGCGATCCCGACGCCTTCATCGCCAGCGATGTCGCCTTCCACTACGTGCTGGCCGAGATGCCGCGCAATCCGATCTTCACCGCGCTGCACGCCGCGATCGCCGAGTGGCTGCAGGAGCAGCGCGCCACATCCGTGCACGAGCACGGCTCGCCCGAGGCCGCCTACCACGCGCATGAGCGCATCTTCCGCGCGGTCAAGGCGCGCGAGCCCGGCGCCGCCGAGCGCGCCATGCGCGACCATCTTGAGGAAGTCGGCCGCTTCTACTGGCAGGCGCGCGGTGCCATGCAATGAAACCCTACGTCATCATAGTCGAGTTCACTATCAAGCCCGGCGGGATGCCGCAGTTCATGCCGCTGATGCTGGAGAACGCCGAGCGCTCGCTGCGGGACGAGCCGGGCTGCCGGCGCTTCGACGTGCTGACCGGCGAGGACGGCCGCGTCATCCTCTACGAGATCTATGACGACGAGGCCGCCTTTGCGGCGCATTGCAAGGCGCCGCATTTCCACCGGTTCGATGAGGCGTCGCGGCCGCTGGTGGCTAGCAAGCGCGTCGAGCGCTGCACGCTGTTCAACTACGTGCCCGCAACCGCGGGCTGAATAAGCAAAAGGGGAGGTGCGCATATGACCAGGAGCGGTTTGTTGAAGAGCGTCGCGTCCTGCGCGCTCGCGTTCGGATTGGTGATGACGATCACGGCGGCGCGCGCTGCCGAGTACAAACTGACGCATTCGGCGGATGTCCAGCATCCGAACCACCTCGCCGCCGAGGAAATGGTGAAGCGCATCGACGAGCGCACCGGCGGCCAGGTTAAGATCAAGATGTTCCCGAACAATGCGCTCGGCTCGCCGCCGGAGACCACGGAGCAGGTGCGGCTCGGCGTGATCGAATTCGCGATCCTCTCGCCGACGCAGCTCGACAAGTACAACCGCGCCTTCGGCGTCGTGTTCATTCCTTACCAGTTCGACGACTTCACCCACGCGCATAAGACGCTCGACCAGAGCGCCGGGGCGTGGCTCAAGGAGATGCACCGCAAGATCGGCTTCGTGCACATCGCTAATTTCGAATGGGGCTTCCGCTCCATCACGAACAGCAAGCGGCCGATCAACTCGCCCGACGACGTCAAGGGCCTCAAGCTGCGCGTGCCGCCGGAGATCCAGATCAAAGCGGCGATGGAGGCGCTCGGCGCCGTCACCCATACCATCGCCTTCAGCGAGGTCTATCTCGCGCTGGCAAGCCAGACCGTGGACGGCCAGGACAATCCGGTGCCGACCAACTACTCGCAGAAATTCTATGAGGTGAACAAGCACCTGGCGCTCACCAAGCACGTCTACACGCCGATGATGCTGGTGGCCAATGCGCGCCATTGGGACCGGCTGAGCCCCGAGCACCGCAAGGTGGTCGAGGAGGAGGGCTTGCGCGCGGGGCAGAAGGCGCGCAAGGACGTGCAGGAGAAGGAGAAGTGGTACATCGCCGAGATGGAGAAGACCGGCCTCAAGACCACCGAACCCGACGTCGGCAAGTTCCGCGCTCTGATGGGGCCGGCCTACAAGGCGGTCAAGGAATGGGTCAACGACGACAAGGCCTGGGAGCAATGGGCCGGCTTCGTCGAGGCGGCGCGGAAGAAGTGAGGCCCTTGGGGGGATCGCACCAAGGCGGATCTTAGGCCTGCCCTGCATCAAGCCGATCCCGTTCTACGGGCCGGTCTAAAACCGCCCCTCTCGCGGTCCCGCAATCCGCGCCTTGCACGCCCGGGGGTTCACGTTGATCGCCATTGCCGTCTTCGCCGCGCTGATCGTGCTGATGGTGCTGGGCGTGCCAATCGGCATCGCCCTCGCCACCACGGCCGGCGTGGTGATGTTCTGGATGGGCGGGTTCGATCTCACCATCATGCTGGCGCAGCGCATGTATGCCGGCACGACCTCGTTCCCGCTGCTGGCGATCCCGCTTTTCATCCTTGCCGGCAATCTGATGAACAGCGGCGGCACGACGGAACGGATCTTCGCAGCGGCTCATCTGTTCGTCGGCCGCATCCGCGGCGGGCTCGGCCATGTCAACGTTGTCTCCAGCATGATCTTCGCCGGCATGTCCGGCTCCGCCATAGCGGACGCCGCGGGCCTCGCGCTGGTCGAGATCGAGGCGATGAAGAAGGCGGGATACAGCGCGAAATTCGCGGCGACCATCTCCGCGGTCTCTGCGACGATCGGGCCGGTGATTCCACCGAGCATCCCGTTCGTCATCTATGGCAGCCTCGCCAATGTCTCGATCGGAACGATGTTCCTGGCCGGCGTGGTGCCGGGCGTACTAATGGGCGTTGCGATGATGATCGTCATCGCACTGGTCGCGCGGCGCAAGAACCTGCCCGTGATGGAGCACCGCCCGACCGGGCGCGAGGCCGTGCGCATCTTCGCCGAGGCTTTTCCAGCGGTGATCACGCCGGTGATCATCGTCGGCGGCATCCTCGGCGGGCTCTTCACGCCGACCGAAGCCGCTGCCATCGCCTGCCTCTACGCCTTCGCGCTCGGCTTCTTCTTCTATCGCGAGCTGAGCATGGCAGGCCTGCCCGCCATCCTGTGGGAGACGGCGCGACAGACGATCCAGGTGATGTTCATCATCGCCGGCGCCAGCGCCTTCGGTTGGATCCTGATCCAGCAGCAGATTCCCAACGCTGTGATCGACGGCATACTTAGCTTGTCGACCACGCCATGGGTCGTGCTGCTGTTGGTCAACTTGATCCTGCTCGTCCTCGGCTGCTTCATCGAGGCGATCGCGATCATGATTATGACCTACCCGGTGTTCCTGCCACTCATGGCCAAGATCGGCGTGTCGCCGGAGCATTTCGGCGTGATCATGGTGCTGAACCTGATGATCGGCCTGATCACGCCGCCCGTCGGCCTGTGCCTCTATGCCGTGTCGACCATCAGCAACGTGCCGATCCGCGACCTGGTGAGCGAGCTGTGGCCCTATGTTGTGGCGCTGCTGGTCGTGCTCGGCCTCATCAGCTACGTGCCGGAGATCTCGCTGTGGCTGCCGCGGCAGTTCGGGTTGGCGGCATGATCGAGCTTCTGCGCACGCTCGACCGTGCCGTCTTCCAGGCAATCCGCTGGGGCGCCATCGTGAGCCTCCTCGCGATCCTGCTGCTGCTGTCGCTCGGCGTTTTCGTACGCGCTGTGCCGGTCTTCTCGATGTCGGGCTATGACGAGATCATCGAGCTGCTGATGGCCTGGATGACATTCCTGGGTGCTGCCGCGCTGTGGCGCGAAGGGGCACTGTTCCGCGTGGAACTGCTGGAGCTGGTGCTGCCGGCGCGCTGGGCGCGCTGGACGACACGGCTCGTAAAGCTGGTCATGCTCGCCTTCGCAGTGACATTGACGGCTAAGGGGTGGGAATTCACTGCGGGGTCGCTCGAGACCGTGCCGTTCCTCGCCGTGTCGAAACAGGGCTGGTACGCCGCGATGCCGGTGGCCGGCCTGCTGATGACGATCTATGCGATGGTGGGCTTGCTGAACGACCGGCCGCTCGGCGGCGGCACCATCGAGCCCCTGCCGCAGTCGACGGGACAACACTGATGCAGGCCGCAACAACGACTTTGAGTGACAACATGAGCATGAAGGTGGCCCTCCACAGCAAGGCGCTGCTGGGCGAATCGCCGATCTGGTGCGAGCGCGACCAGGCGCTCTACTGGGTCGATATCCGCGGCCGGGAGATACGCCGCTTCGATCCCGCGACGGGCGAGGACCGCGCCTGGAAGATGCCGGAGGATATCGGCTCGATCGGCTTCCGGCAGAACGGCGGCTTCGTCGCCGCGCTGCGATCGGGCTTCGCCTTCTTCGACCCGAAGACCGGCGCGCTCGAGTGCCTGCACAACCCGATCGCCGGCAGGCGCGACCTGCGCTTCAATGACGGCCGGTGCGACCGCGCCGGACGCTTCTGGGCCGGCACGGTGCAGGAGAAGCGCGTTGCCGGCCTCGCTGCCCTCTACCGTTTCGATCCCGACCGGCGCTGCACCCTGATGGCGGACGGCATCACGGTCGCCAACGGCACCGCGTGGAGCCCGGACGACCGCACCATGTATTTCGCTGATTCCTGGACGCGTGAGATCTATGCCTACGATTTCGACCTGCGCGCCGGCACGATCGCCAACCGCCGCGTCTTCGCCCGCTTCGGCGACGACGAGGGTATACCCGACGGCGCCACCGTCGACGTAGACGGCAATCTGTGGATCGCGCATTTCGACGGCTGGCGCGTGACGCGGTTCGCGCCCGACGGGCGCGTCGACCGCGTCGTCGAGATGCCGGTGCCGCGGCCGACGAGCTGCGCCTTCGGCGGGCGAGACCTCAATGTGCTCTACGTGACCTCCGCTTCGTTCAGTCTGACGGAAGAGATGCTGGCCAGGGCGCCGCTCTCCGGCGCCATCTTCGCGCTCGATGTCAGG
>DATAAP010000432.1:0-4622 GCA_036260035.1 Alphaproteobacteria bacterium
CCGATTGTATGGCTAACGGCTCTTCAGGAGGAGTCCGTAGCTGGCTGAACTACCTGATCCCGAGGAGCGATTTCGCGGCTAGCGAAATCGCGTCTCGAAGGATGACCAAGACACACGCTGCTCAGTACCGGTTCACCGGCAGGATCACGATCTGCGCCATCTGGACGTGGCGCGGCTGGTTCAGCGCGAACATGATGCTGCGCGCGATGTCCTCCGGCTCCATCGCCAGCTTGAACTGGTCGAAATAGGCCTTCTCCTGCGCGCGGTCGCCGCGGTAGCGCGTCAGGATGATGTTGGTGCGCGTCAGGCCGGGATTGATCTCGGTGACGCGGATGCCGGTCTCCGCGAGCTCGCCGCGGATCGTCTCGGTCAGCATGTGCACGCCGGCCTTGCTGGCGCTGTAAGGCGCCATGTCGGGCACGATGCGCAGCGCATTGATCGAGCTCATGTTGACGATGTCGCCGGTGTTCCGCTTCACCATGTCCGGCAGCACCGCGCGCGTCACGCGCATCAGGCCGATCAGGTTGGTCTCGACGATCGCCGCCCAATCGTCGGCGTCGCCGACATCGAAGCGCTTGCGCCCGCCGATGTCGTGGCCTGCATTGTTGATCAGGATATCGATAGGTCGGAACGCCTCGGGGATTGCGTCGAGCAGCCGGCTCACCGCTGGACTGTCGGTCACGTCGAGTGTCAGCGCGAACGCCTTCCCGCCTAGCTCCGCCGCGAATGCTTTCAGGTTTCCCGGGTCGCGGTCAGCGAGCACGACCTTGTGCCCTTCGGCGGTCAGCGCCTGCGCGATCGCCCGGCCCATGCCGCCGGCCGCCCCAGTGACCAATGCATGGCCCTTGTTCGCATTCATCGTTGCGCTTCTCCCCTTGGTTGCCGACGGCTCGCACGGCCGCTCATTCATTCTCGCGGGGAGAATGCGCGGTGAAAATCGGCATAACTGTGCTATCTGTTATGCCGAATACGTCAAGAAAGAGCGGCGTTGAGGCCGCTATGGAGACGCCATGGACCTCAGGCAGCTCAAGCTGTTTTCGGCGGTGGCCGAGTTCGGCAGCTTTTCGCGCGCCGCGGTCGGAATCTCCGTTGCGCAGCCCGTGCTAAGCCGACAGATCAAGGCCCTCGAGACCGAACTTGGCACGCGGCTGCTCTACCGCAACGGCCGCGGTATCGTGCTGACCGAGGCGGGCAAGCTGCTCGACCAGTATGCCAAGGGCATCCTCGAATCCGCCTCGCGCGCTGTCTCGGAAATCTCGGCGCTGCAGTCCGACCCGCGCGGCAACGTGGTGATCGGTATGCCGCCCTCGGTCGGCTTCGTGCTGACGGAGCCGCTGGTGCGCCAGTTCCGCCGGGCCTATCCGTCGATCTCGATGCGGGTGATCGAGGGCTTCAGCGGCTACGTGCTGGAATGGCTTGTCACCGGCCGCATCGATGTCGCGGTGCTCTATAACGCGCCGCGCACTGCCAACGTGCTGTCGGAACCGCTGCTGCAGGACGAGCTGTTCCTGCTCGGAGCCGCGAAGGACCCCGCCAGCCTGCCGCCCGGCCCTGTGTGCGCGAAGAAGCTCATCACCCTGCCCATGATTCTGCCAAGCAGCCCGCACGGGCTGCGCCTCGTGCTCGACCAGGTGCTGGGCAAGGCCGGAATCAGGCTCAATCCGGCGCTGGAAGTCGACGCGATGCCGTCGACTCTGAACCTGGTCGAGAAGGGCCTCGGATATACGATCCTGTCGTATTCGAGCGTCCACCATCTGGTGAAGGCGGGCCGCATCAAGACCTGGTCGATCGTCGAGCCGCAGCTCACGCGCAAGCTGATCCTCGCCACCTCGAGCCAGCGTCCCGGCACTGTCGCGACGCGCGCGTTGACCGATATGGTGCGCGCCCAAGTCCGTGAGCTCGTCCGTCAGGGCCGCTGGCATCCAGAGCCGTCGAAATCGAGCAAGGTGAACTGACGTCGAACGGGAGATTGACGCGCGTTTCGCACGCAGCCGATAATGGTTCTTGCAGGGCAGCGTGATGCGGAGGTTCCAGTGGACGGCACTCCGGACGCGGTAGCGAGACGCCAGCGCGCGAAAGCGGCGCTCCTGATCGTCGACATGCAGAATGACTTCGTGCGGGTCGGGGCGCCGCTGGAGGTTCCGGATGCGCGCGCGACCATCCCGGCGCATCTCGATCTGCTCCGCGCGTTCCGGCGCGCGCGGCTGCCGGTGGTCTATACGAAGTTCGTCTCGCGACCGGACTATTACCTGCTGTGGGAATGGTCGCAGCAGTGCCGCCCTCCGGTGCGCTGCTGCTGGAAGGGTCATCACCGCAGCTACGGAGACGTGAGCGGCGATCGCGAATGCACAGAGGTCATTGACGAGCTCGCCCCTACCTCTGGCGATCCGGTCGTCGAGAAGCACGGTTACGGCGCGTTTCATGGGACCGACCTCGAGGCGCAGCTGCGCGCGCTCGGAGTCGAGGCGCTTTATGTCACCGGGACCGTCACGCAGATTTGCGTCGAAGAGACGGCGCGCGAAGCGTTTCACCGGGGCTTCCTGACGACAGTGATCGCTGACGCCGTTTCGTCCTTCGCGCCCGACCTGCATACGGCGGCTTTGAAGAATTTCGCAATGAAGTTCGGCTGGGTCGAGTCGAGCAAGGATGTCATCGCACGGATCAGTGCGTCGAGCACGACGGAGGGCGCGATAGCCGCATCGGCGGACTGACCGCATGAGCCATGTACGGGCGCGGTCGAACCCGCCCCGGCGATGAGCCATCAAAAATCGTCGGCCAGCCCGCGCGGCACGACGAAAATACGGGAGGACATCATGGCACAGACGCTATTCCGCAACGTGATGGTGCTCGATGGAAGCGGCGGTGCACCGTTCCGTGGCGAGGTCCTGGTCGACGGCAACCGCATCAAGGCCGTCGCGAAAGCGAGCGAACCGATCCGCGCGCCAGACGCGGAGGAGGTTGACGGCGGCGGCGCCACGCTGATGCCGGGCCTCGTCGAGGCGCACGCGCATCCGAGCTTCGCCAACACATCGAGCCTCGAGGCGCTAGGCGAGATCCCGCCCGAGGAGCATTTGCTGCTGACGATGAAGCATGTGAAGGTCTTCCTCGACCACGGCTTTACAAGCATCTGCAGTGCCGCATCCGCTAAGCCGCGGCTCGACATCGTCATCCGCAACGCGATCAACGCCGGCGACATCCCCGGCCCGCGCATGCTCGCGGCAACGCCGGAGCTGACCGTGACCAGCGGGCTGGGCGACGTGCGGCTCTCGCATCTGCATCGCGAATCGCTCGGCGTGATCTGCGACGGTCCAGACGAGTTTCGGCGTGCGGCGCGCCATTTCATACGCGAGGGCGTCGACACGCTGAAGATAAACCCGTCGGGCGACGAGTTCGTGCCGGCCGCACGCGCCCGACATACGGTTATGAACGAGGCGGAAGTCGCCGCGGTCTGCGAGGTCGGACATTCGCGCGGCGTGCGCATCGCCGCCCACGCGCGCAGCGCCGAATCGGTCAAGATGTGCGTGCGCAACGGCGTGCAGATCGTCTACCACGCGACCCTGTCCGATGAGGAAGCGCTCGACGCGCTTGAATCGGCGAAGGACAAGGTGTTCGTCGCGCCGACGATCGGCGTCACCTACACGACGCTCTACGAGGCGGCGGAATACGGCATCAGGCTGCCCGACGACGTGAAGCGCGCACTCGAGCACGAGCTGGCCGCGGCGTCCGAAAACATGAAGAGCCTGAAGCGCCGCGGCGTGCGGGTGCTGCCCGGCGGGGACTACGGCTTCGCGTGGAACCCGATCGGGCGCAACGCGCGCGACCTCGAGCATTTCGTCAACTTGCTCGGCTACAGCCCGATGGATGCGATCGTCGCTGCGACCCGGCTAGGGGCCGAGATCATGATGAAGGCCGGCGAGCTGGGTGAAGTGAAGGAAGGCTATCTCGCCGACCTGCTGCTAGTCGACGGCGACCCTTCGAAGGACGTGCGCATCCTGCAGGACCAGGACCGGCTGCTCGCGATCATGAAGGACGGCGGCTTCCACAAGCGTCCGGCGGCGCGGCAGTCGGCGCAGCGAGTAGCCGCCGAATAGCGCCATCGGCTTGACTCCTCCGCCGCGTGCTGAGCATAGTTTTCGGCACGCGATATGCCATTTCGTATCGTGAAATGGACGGCACGGGCGCGATTCCCTCGCCCGCAATGCCGCCTAGAGGGAGGAACCATGAACCGCCGTCATCTTCTGATGCTGTCGTGCGCGCTCGCCGTAGCACTGCCTTCGGCAGCGCACGCGCAAAAATCCATCAAGGTCGGTTTCCCGATGATCCTGTCGGGAGCGGGAGCCCTGTTCGGCGAGCCGGTCCTGAAGGGCGCCCAGATGTATGTCGAGGAATTGAACGCCGCAGGCGGCGTGCTCGGCGGCCGTAAGATCGAGCTGATCGCGCGCGACACCAAGGGCAACGCGGACGAGGCCGTGCGCGTCGCACGCGAGCTCATCCTGCGCGACAACGTCGATTTCCTGGTCGGTACATTCACCTCGGCGGAGGGCCCTGCCGTATCGCCCATCGCCAAGGAGAACAAGATCGTCTTCATCGCGCCGGTCACGAAGACGGACCAGCTGATCGCG
>DATAAP010000433.1:0-9676 GCA_036260035.1 Alphaproteobacteria bacterium
CGATGTCGGGCCACGCTGGAAAGAGCTGGCGGACAGCTGGGCGCCGACCGCGGAGGATGCCTACTACGCCTTCAACGACGTGCACGCGACGATGGCCTATGTCGGCGACGGCCGCCTTAGCGAGGCCGAGCGCGTGATCGCCGCGCTCGAACGGCGCACGAACGGCGCGGGCACTAACGCCATGATGGCACGCGAGGTCGGCCTGCCGCTGTGCCGCGCCCTAAAGGCGTTCGGTGAGGGACACTTCAGCGAGACGATCGAGCGGCTGCTGCCACTGCGCCCGATCGCGCATCGCTTCGGCGGCAGCCATGCGCAGCGCGACGTCATCTCGCTGACCCTGATCGAGGCGGCGATCCGAGACGGGCAGGCGAAGCTAGCGCGGGCGCTCGCGGCCGAGCGCACTGCGTTCAAGCCGTCGAGCCCGTTCAATTGGCAGCTCGCGGCGCGTGCGCTCGTCGCCGTGGGCGAAAGCGAGCAGGCCGCGCAGGCCCGCAAGAAGGCGCGCGCACTGGTGGCGTAGCCTCAGGCAGAGCTGATCCGCCTCGCCAGCAGGCGGATCAGCTCTTCGCCTCGGACTGAAGCTGGATGTAGTTCTGGATGCCCATCTGGTCGATCATCTCGAGCTGCGTCTCGATGAAATCGACGTGGTCCTCCTCGCCTTCGAGGATGTCCTCGAGCAGCTCGCGCGAGATGTAGTCGCGCACCGTCTCGCAATGCGCGATCGCCTCGCGCAATACCGGCATCGCCGCGCGTTCAAGGCGCAGGTCGCAGTCGAGGACTTCACGCACGTCCTCGCCGATCAGCAGCTTGTCGAGATCCTGGAGGTTGGGAAGCCCTTCCAGGAACAGGATGCGCTCGATCAGCCGATCGGCGTGCTTCATCTCGTCGATGGATTCCTTGTACTCGTACTCGCCGAGCTTCCGGACGCCCCAGTGTCGCAGCATGCGCGCATGCAGGAAGTACTGGTTGATCGCGGTCAGCTCGTTCTTGAGGATACGGTTGAGATATTCGACGACGCGCGGATCGGACTGCATGGACCGCCCTCCCTGGTGCATAGGGACGGCCCGACCCTAGACGGTACTTTGCTACCAACCAAGCAGAATCGTTGACGGTTCAATCGTCCGATCCGGTGGGGCAGGGCACCTCCATGAAAGCGTCGCGGCATAGATCCGCCACCATCGGAACGCACTTGCCGCAGCGTGGAGGCGAACCGAGCGAACGGTAGACATCCGCGACGGTGGCGCAGCCCGAGGCACTGTTGCGGATCTGGCGGTCGGTGTAGCCGTTGCAAAGACAGACATACATCGCGTCAGGACCTCATAAGCCGCCGCAGATGGCGCCAGGCGCGCACGAGGGCCGAGGGCTGAAGCGAGCGCCAGGCGAACATTTCCAACCTGCTCCGGCTGCCAATGCGGGTTGTACATTACCCTAATTAAGAATGAGTTGCAAACTCACTTGCAACACTGCGAGACGCGGGCTATAACGGCCATGTTAAGAATGATTCTCAGTTCTGGCGTGGATCTTATGACTTCGGGGCGGTCTTCGGATGCCGGGGCAAGCGGGGTGGCGGAGCGGAATGCGTCGCCGGACGCCCCTCTTCGCGTCGCGGCCGAGACGCTGCTTCGCGGCCGCCGGGAACTGATCATCCTTCACAATTCGGATGAGTATCGGCTGCGCATCACGAGCAACGGGAAGCTGATTCTCACCAAATAACCGCCGCGGCGCGCGGGGCGCCGCGGTTCAACCGACCCAGCAAGCCACGGATGGGCGCAAGGCCCTTCGGAGCCAGCCAGGCGACAACGCAAATGGCTGGGGAGTCCGAGTATGTCTGCACTTGCACGGGGGGCCGCCGCAGTTTCGCTGGCGGGAGTAGTGGGAAGCATCGCAGCAGGCGCGGCCGCGCAGGAGGTTGGTCGCACTCCGGCGACCGTGCTCGATGCGGTCACGAGCACGGCGACGCGCAACGAGCGCGCGGTCCGCGACGTGCCGGGCACGGTGACGGTGATCGACTCCGAGGAGATCGAGCGCCGCAACGTCAACAACACGCGCGATCTGATCCGCTACGAGCCGGGCGTCTCGGTTTCCAACAGTCCGACGCGAGCCGGCCGCGGCAACTACGTCATCCGCGGCATCGGCGAGAACCGCGTGCTGCTGACCGTCGACGGCGTGCGCGTGCCGGATTTCCCTGCCAACAGCCAGCCCGGCACGTTCACGCGCGACTACATCGATCTCGAGAGCGTCAAGCGCGTCGAGATCGTGCGCGGGCCTGCTTCCGCGCTCTACGGCTCCGATGCGATCGGCGGCGTCGTTGCCTATGTCACCAAGGATCCGGCCGACTATCTCGGCCTCGTCGGTAAGGACTGGTACATCAGCGGCAAGGGCGGCTTCGACAGCGCCGACACCAGCTTCACGGAGACGGCCACTGCCGCCGGCCGCTCGGGGCCTGTCGAAGCCCTGCTCCTGGCGACGCGCCGCGACGGGTCCGAGAGCGAGATCAAGGGCAGCCTCTCGCCCAATCCGCAGGACTACGACGTGAACAATCTGCTCGGCAAGCTCGTCTTCCGCGTCAGCGACGTCGACCGCCTGCGCTTCACAGGCGAGTTCACCGAGCGCCACACGGACACCGATATCCGCAGCGAGCTAGGCGCCGTTGCGGGCGTGCCCGGCACGTTCGTGACGGACTCGAAGGGCGACGACTACACGCGGCGGCGGCGCTTGAGCCTCGATCATGCGCACGACGCGCCGATCGGCTTCGTCGACCGGGTTCTGGTGCGCGCCTCCTACCAGGAGGTCGACCGCACCGAGCATTCCGACCAGTTCCGTCTCGTCGGCGCCTCGCGCCGGCTGCGCGTGACCGATCAGGCCTTCTCGCAGGACATCACAAGCTTCGACCTGCAGCTCGAGAGCAATGCCGAGTTCGGCCTCAGCCACCGCTTCACCTACGGCTTCGACGTCGATTTCACCAACACGACCCGCCCGCGAGACCGCACGGAGTTCAACCTGACGACCGGCACGAGCACGAAGTCCGTCGCCGGCGAGACTTTCCCGACCAAGACGTTCCCCGACACCGAGACCGTGCTCGGCGGCTTCTATCTACAGGACGAGATGAAGGCGATGGGCGATCGCCTAATTGTCATCCCGGCGGTGCGGTTCGACTACTACAGCATGAAGCCGAGCCCCGATCGGGCATTCCTCATCAACAGTCCGGGCATCAGCGGGCAGGTGAGCGACGTCAGTGAGACGGCTGTTTCTCCCAAGCTCGGCGCAGTCTACAAGCTCACCGATATTCACTCCGTCTTCGCGCAGTATGCGCACGGATTCCGCAGCCCGCCCTATGACGACGCCAATATCGGCTTCACCAACGCGGCGTTCGGCTACCAAATCCTGCCCAATCCCGACCTGAAGCCCGAGACGAGCGACGGCTTCGAGCTGGGACTGCGCGGCGGCTTCAAGGACGGCAGCAGCTATCAGCTCGCGGCGTTCTACACGCTCTATAAGGACTTCATCGAGCAGCGCTCGATCGGCACCGGCCCCACCGGCCTGCTGCAGTTCCAGTCGCGCAATCTCGACGAGGTCGAGATCTACGGCGCGGAAGCAAAGGGCGACTGGCGGATCACCAACACAGTGTCGCTGCTCGGCGCGGTCGCCTATGCGCGCGGCACCGACAAGCAGACGGGCCTGCCGGTCGACTCCGTCGATCCGCTGAAGCTGGTCGCCGGCGTTCGCTACGAAGACCCGAAGGATTGGGGCGTCGAATTCGTCGGCACTACGGTGGCGCGCAAGAGCCGCAACAGCGATCCCGCCTTCTTCCAGGCGCCCGGCTTCGCGGTGTTCGACCTGCTTGGCCACTACGACATCGGCACCGGCTTCTCGATCAATGCCGGCATCTTCAACATCTTCGACAAGAAGTACTGGATCGCGCAGGACGTGGTCGGCGTGGCGGCGAGCAATCCGCAGCTCGATCTGTTCACGCAGCCGGGCACGACGTTTGCCGTGAATGCCGTGTTGAGGTGGTGAGCGTGGGGGCCGTGCGACATATCAGGCCGCACGGGCTTGCTGCCAGGCCGGCGGGCGCGCTCTCCCACGCCCCGCCGGCCTTACACCTCGTCACGCAGCCGCCGCGGGGCGGCGAACGGATGGCGCATGTGCGACCGTCGTGGCCTTGGCGGGCCGTGGCGGTTTCGGCGTTCCTGCATGGGGCGATAGCCGGCGCGCTTGTCTGGTGGCATCCCTCGTCTCAGTACAGCGCGCCGAGTGTCGCGGCGGAGATTGTTTTCCTGCCTGCGGCGGATAGCGGCGCCGAGGCGCCATCCGGGACCGTGCTGGCGCAGGATGAGCCGGCCCCTGCCGAGGGACAGCCGGACGTTCCGACAGCCGCTGAGGCTGTATCGGAAGCGACAGCCGATCCGGAGCCGGTCGTCCCGCCGGAACCAAGCGAAGCGGCCGCGACTGAGGCCAGCGTCGAGCCGGTCGCGGAAGCGCCGCCGCCGGAGCCGATCGCTCCAGTGGTCGAGGAGATTCGGCCTCAGCCTGCGCCGGTCGAGACGGCGGCCGTACAACCGGAGCCGCCACCTGTGGAGCCTGCCGTCTCGGAACCGGTCGAAGTTGCGCGCGCGCTGCCGCCGCCGCCAAAGCCGCGCCCCGCACCCGTAAAGAGCAAGCCCGCCGCGCAGAAGCCGCCTGCGATCGAGCAGCCGGCCACCGTAGCCCAGCCGGTCGCGGCTGCCCCGCCGGCTGAAATCAGGGCGCCCGTGTCAGTCGCCGCGGCCGCGTCGCCGGCCCCGACCGCCGCGACGACCGCAGCGGCGGCGGAGCCTGCGGAGCCGCCCGTCATCCATGAGCCGCGCTACCGCCACCCGCCGACCCCGCCGCGCTTTCCGCCGCGTGCGCTTGAGCTCAACCAGCAGGGCACAGTCGTCGTGCGCGCGCTGGTCGGCCCCGACGGCACGTCGAGCGAGATCATCGTGTGGCGCAGTTCCGGCTATGCGCTGCTGGATCAGGCGGCGCTGCGCGCGGTGCGCGACTGGGCGTTCGAGCCGGCCAGTGTCGGCGGCCGCCGCATCGCGTCCTGGGTCGAGGTGCCCGTCCGATTTGCCATTCGTTGAAAAAGGGGAGAGATGATGTTGGCAACCACGAGCGAACACGCGAATGCCGCCGGCGCACTGGCCGGGCGGTGGCGGCAGTTCCGCCAGGAGAATCCGAAGGTGCGCATCCGCGACGCGGCGCGTGCGCTGGGGACCAGCGAGGCGGAACTCGTCGCGACGGGGTGCGGCAGCACGGCGCAGCGGCTGCGGCCGGAATGGACCGAACTGCTCAAGGCGCTGCCCGCGCTTGGCCGCGTCATGGCTCTGACGCGCAACGAGCAATGCGTCCATGAGCGGCACGGCGCCTATCTCGACGTCTCCGTAACTGGAATGATGGGGCTCGTGCTCGGCCCCGACATCGATCTGCGACTTTTCCTGTCGGGCTGGCGGCACGTTTTCGCGGTGACGGAGCAGACCGCGCATGGCGAGCGCCGCAGCGTCCAGATCTTCGACCAGAGCGGCGTCGCCATGCACAAGGTCTATGCCACCGTCGAGACCGACGCCGACGCGTTCACGGCGCTGGTAGCCCGCTTCCGCCACGAGGATCAGCGCCCGACGATCGTGACCGAGCCAGCGCCGGCTCCTGTGGTGCCACGCGCTGACAGCGAGATCGACGTTGCCGCCCTGCGCGACGGCTGGGGCAAGCTCGAGGACACGCACGATTTCTTCGGCATGCTGCGGCGGCTGAAAGTCGAACGCACGCAGGCATTCCGCCTCGCCGGTCCGGATTTCGCGCGACCCTTGCGCCTCAACGCCGCGCGCGCGGTGCTCGAAGGCGCCGCCGAGCGGGCGATGCCGATCATGATCTTCGTCGGCAACCGCGGCTGCATACAAATTCATACGGGGCCCGTGAGGCGCCTGGTCACGACCGGCCCGTGGCTGAATGTGCTCGATCCCGACTTCAATCTGCATCTGCGCGAAGACGGGATCGCGAGCGCCTGGCTGGTGCGCAAGCCGACCCGCGACGGCGACGTGACCTCCGTCGAGGTGTTCGATGCCGCAGGCGAGCCGATCGCCATGCTGTTAGGCAAGCGCAAGCCGGGTCAGCCGGAGGATCTCGCCTGGCGCAGCTTCGCCAGCGGGCTCGCGGCATGATCCGCCGGCTGCTCCTGCTCGTCGCCGCGCTTGCGGCGGGCGGCCTCCCGGCGGCGCGGGCCGAGGAGCGGATCGTCTCCGCTGCCGGCGCGATCACCGAGATCGTGCACGCGCTCGGGGCCGGCGACCGGCTCGTCGCAGTCGACACGACGAGCGTCTACCCGCCCGCGGTGCAGGCGCTGCCGAAAGTCGGGTATATGCGCGCGCTGTCGGCGGAGGGCGTGCTGTCGGCGCGGCCGACGCTGGTGCTGCTGTCGTCGGACGCGGGGCCGCCGCAGGTGCTCGACCAGCTTCGCGCCGCGGGCGTGAAGCTCGCCGTCATCGAAGATAGCCACGACGCCGCGGGCGTTCCGCCAAAGATCCGCGCCGTCGCCGCCGCGCTGGGCATGACTGAAGGCGGCGAGGCGCTAGCCCGCTCGGTCGCCGACACCTTTACCGCAATCGAGCAGGCCATCGCAAAGGTGCCGCAGCGCCCGCGCGTGCTGTTCGTCCTGAGCACGGGCCGTGGCGCGCCGATGGCGGCGGGACAGAACACGGCGGCCGACGCGATGATTCGGCTTGCCGGCGGCGACAATGCCGTGCGCGGCTATACGGGCTACAAGCCGCTGTCGTCGGAGGCGGCGGCCGCGGCGGCACCGGAGATCGTGCTGGCGATGCAGCAGACGGTCGATCAGGCGGGTGGGGCGGACGCCTTCATGGCGCAGCTCAAGCTTGGTGCGACGCCGGCCGGTCGCGCGCGGCGGCTGGTGGCGCTCGACGGAAGCTATCTGCTCGGCTTCGGCCCGCGCGCGCCGATGGCCGTTGCGGACCTCGCGCGGGCGATCCATCCGGGCATTGCGCTGCCGTGACCGCGGCGAGCCTCGTGCGTCCGCCGGTCGCCCGGCAGCGGATCCGGATCGCCATCGTTCCGGGGCTCGCCGCTCTGCTGGCGGTGGCATTCCTGCTGCACGTGGCATTGGGGCCTGTCGTCATCCCGCCACTCGGCATCGTCGGCGCGCTTCTCGATGCGCTCGGGGTGCCGGTCGGCGCGGAGCTGTCGGACCAGCACCGGGCGATCGTCACGTCGATCCGGTTGCCGCGCGCCTTTCTTGCCCTGCTGGTCGGCATGGCGCTCGGACAGGCCGGGGCGCTGCTGCAGGGCCTGTTCCGCAACCCGCTGGCCGAGCCAACTCTGGTTGGCGTGTCGAGCGGCGCCGCGCTCGCGGCGGCCTCGGTGATCGTGTTCGCCGGCGTGATCGCCGGGCGCGCCGCCGCGACCGTGCTGCCGTTCCTGCTGCCGGCCGCCGCCTTTGCGGGCGGGCTGCTAGCCACCTTGCTGATCTACCGCATCGGCTCGCGCCATGGCTCCGCGTCGATTCCGCTGATGCTGCTCGCCGGCATCGCCGTCAACGCCATCGCCTTCGCGCTGATCGGCGTACTGATCTATGCCAGCGACGACCGTCAGCTCCGCGACATCACCTTCTGGATGATGGGCAGCCTCGGCGGGGCGCATTGGATCAGCGTGATCGTCCTGGCGCCGCTAGCACTCGTGCCGCTGGCGCTCGGCGGCCGCCTTGCGCGCGCGCTCAACGCACTGATGCTCGGCGAACGTGAGGCGCTGCATCTCGGCGTCGATGTCGAGCGAGTGAAGCGCCTTGCCACGATCGGCGTGGCGGTCGCGGTCGGCGGCGCGGTGGCGGTCTCCGGCATCATCGGCTTCGTCGGACTTGTGGTGCCGCACTTGGTGCGTCTGATGGCCGGGCCCGATCACCGTGTGGTGCTGCCGGCCTCGGCCCTACTGGGCGGAGCCTTGCTGCTCGCGGCCGACCTCGTCGCGCGTACGGCCGTGGCGCCGGCGGAACTCCCGGTCGGCCTGGTGACCAGCCTGATCGGCGCGCCGTTCTTCATCTGGCTGCTGCTGTCGCGAGGCCGGCGGGGCGAGACATGATCGTCGCCGCCAATCTCGGCATCCGCATCGGTGGCCGCTCGCTGCTGCGTCACGCGGCACTCGGCGTTGCGCCTCGCCAACTCGTCGCCATCATCGGGCCCAACGGCGCCGGCAAGTCGACCTTGCTGCGCGCCGTTGCCGGCGAGCTGCGGCCGGCCGAGGGCAGCGTCACGTTCGATGGCGTGCCGGTCGACCGGCTGCCGCGCGGCGAGCTGGCGCGCCGGCGCGCCGTCCTGCCGCAGGCGGTGCGGTTAGCCTTCCCCATGCTGGTCGAGGAGGTGGTAGCGCTGGGCCGCACGCCGCATTTCGGCACGCCGACGATGGCGGACGACCAGCTCGCGATCGAGGCCGCGATCGCGCGCGCCGGGGTCAGCTTTCTCTGCGGCCGTATGTACGACACGCTCTCCGGCGGTGAACAGCAGCGCGTCAATCTCGCGCGCGTCTTGGCGCAGATCTGGGAGCGCCAGCCAGGCGGGCCGCGTTACCTGTTGCTCGACGAGCCGACGGCGCCGCTCGACGTGGCGCAGCAGCATCACGTGCTGCGCCTCGTGCGCGAGCTCGCGGACTCGGGGATCGGCATCTGCGCCGTGCTGCACGACCTCAACCAGGCGGCGACCTGGGCCGACACGATCGTCGCGGTGCGCGACGGCCGCTGCGTCGCCGCGGGCTCGCCTGCGGACGTGATCACCGAAGCGACGCTCGAGAGCATCTACGCGCTGCCCTTTTCCGTCCTCACCTCACCGGATGGTGCCTTGATGGCGCAGATCAAGGCGCGGCGCGCCGAACGCCAGGCGCTATCGTACTAACGCGGCTCCGGCGCGACGTCGCCGCCAAACAGGTACAGCCCGACGATTCCAACAATGACTGTCATCGCGCCAGCGAGCGCGACGACCGGTACTGTGCCCAGGACATCCATGAGGCTCGGCGCGATCAGAAGGCCGAGCAGAATGCCGCCATGGTCCATGATCATGCGCAGGCGGAACACCGCGGCCACCAGAGGCGGCGGGATGTCGGTCTGGATGCGCACTAGTGTCGGCAGCTCGTTCATCGGCCCACCCATCGCCGCGAAGCAGGCACTCGCCATCAGCCAGGCGGGTGAGGGCGCCAGTGCCATGCCGATGTAGCCGAGGCCGAGAACAATGCGGCCGAGATACATGACGAGGCCGCTGCGGCGGACGTCGATACTGCCAATCACCATGTTCGCCGTGAAATTCCCGACGCCGTACGCCGCGATAGCGAGGCCGTAGAGCTGCGCGTCCGCGCCGGGCATCTCTCGCACCAGCAGCGCGATGCCGAGCGTGAAGGCGATGCACCACGCCGTCGTGGTGATCAGCAGGGCGGGCAGGGCGAATCGCAGGAGCCGGTGCGGCTGTATCGCGCGCCAGCCGGCCGCGACCGCGTGTGCGATGCGCCGCCCCCAGCCGGTCTGCAGGCCAGACGGCGGCTCCATCAGCACCGGCCCGACCGCGACTGTCGCCGCGGCAGCGCACAGCAGGAGCACGCTGACGATGCTGAAGAACTGCGTCATCGGTACGAAGACGGCGAGCGCCCCCACCAGACCTGGACCCAG
>DATAAP010000434.1:0-1502 GCA_036260035.1 Alphaproteobacteria bacterium
GCGATGCTGGCGAATGGCAGGACTGGCTGGCCGACGAAGGTATTGACCAGGAAACTCGCCTTGCCGAGAGCGAGCAGGCCGACAATCGCCGCGCGGCGCTCAACGACGCGCTCGGCGTGCTCAACGAGCGCGAGCGACGCATCTTCGAGGCGCGCAGGCTCAACGACGAGCCGATGACGCTTGAAGATTTGGCGGCCGAATTCGGCGTCTCGCGCGAGCGCGTGCGCCAGATCGAGGTCCGCGCCTTCGAGAAGGTGCAGAAGGCGGTGAAGAACCGCGTCGCGGCCATGGAAGTACCGCCGGCCGCTTCGGCTGCAGCGGCGATGCACTGAGCGGCGCCGAGCAGCATTTTTTTGCTTGAGCCATTCGTCTTCTTCGCGCCCTGCCCGAACGGCAGGGCGCGGCAATTTGTATGGACTGGTTGCATCTTTCGATCGGGTATAGGCTGCCAGCGAAATAACAAGAAATCTCATCCTCTGAGTGCATGGACACGCTTTGCTGAATCGCAAGGTGGTACAACCTACATCGCTCGCGCCTGTCGAGGCCGCCGCTATTCCGGTCGGCCCGGAACCGCTCCTTCGCGTGGAAAATCTGCACGTCCACTTCGATACCTCGCGCGGAATCGTGCGCGCAGTCGACGGTATCAGCTACACCGTTAATCGTGGCGAGGCGGTCGCCATCGTGGGCGAGTCCGGGTGCGGCAAGTCGGTCTCGTCGCTGGCTATTATGGGGTTGCTGGCAAAGCCCGCCGGGCGCGTAACGCGCGGCCAAATCTTCTTCGAGGGCCGCGACCTGCTCACGCTCTCTGCCGACGAGATGCGCGCAATCCGCGGTCGCGACATCGCGATGATCTTCCAGGAGCCCATGACTTCGCTGAACCCGGTCCTGTCGATCGGGCAGCAGATCATGGAGCCGCTGTTCATCCATTTGAAGATGACCGAAGATGCGGCACGCGAGCGCGCGCTCGAGCTGCTGCAACTCGTCGGCATTACCGACGGCGAGCGCCGCCTCCAGCAGTACCCTCATCAGCTCTCCGGCGGCATGCGCCAGCGGGTGATGATCGCCATCGGGCTTGCCTGCAATCCAAAGCTGATTATCGCGGACGAACCGACCACTGCGCTCGACGTCACCATCCAGGCGCAGATCCTGGAGCTGATGAAGGACCTCTCGCGGCGCCTGAATATTGCGCTGATCATCATCACACACAATCTCGGCGTCGTCGCCCGCTATGCCGACCGGGTCAACGTGATGTATGCCGCGCGCATCATCGAGCAGGGCACTGCCGACGAGATCTTCCTCAATCCGCTGCATCCCTACACCATCGGTCTGATGCGCTCGGTGCCGCGGCTCGATCTCCCGCGCGGAGTGCGGCTAGAGACCATCGAAGGATTGCCGCCGGACCTCCGCGCGCCGCCGCCGGGATGCCGTTTCGCGCCGCGCTGCCGGTATCGCTTGCCGATCTGTATCGAGGCCAATGTGATGCTGTGCGTGGGCGCAGGCGA
>DATAAP010000435.1:0-7473 GCA_036260035.1 Alphaproteobacteria bacterium
CCGGCATGCGGCGCGCCTGCGCGACCCCGCCGCCGCCCGTGCCGGGTGCGCCGCCGCGCGCCGGTGCGGACCCTGGGCGCGAGTCGCCGCGGGGTGCAGATACCGCGGCCCCGTTGCCATCCTTCAAGGACGCCACCAGCTCAGCCGGCGACGGCAGCTCGGCCGCATAGGCGAGACGCAGACCGCACCCTCGCCGAGCCCCTTCAGCAGCAGCTGCCAGGTGCGCGCCAGCACCGGCACGCTCAAGGATTTCGCCAATGCGCTGCCGCGCACGCGCTCGGCCTCCGGCACGCTGAGGTCGTCACCGAGCGCCGGCGCCGCCTTGAGCCGCGTCAGCCAGTGCGTGAGGTCGAGCAGATCCTGGATGATCACCACCGGATCGGCGCCGGCGCGATAGAGTTCCGCGATCTGCGCGAGCGCCTTGTCGGTCGCTCCGCGCATCACCGCCTCGAACAGGTCGAAGGTCTGGCCGCGATCGGCGAGCCCGAGCAGTTCACGCACCGGCGCGTCGCCGACCTCGCCCTCGACATGCGCCAGCGCCCGGTCGAGCAGCGACAGCCCGTCGCGCACCGAGCCGTCGGCCGCGCGCGCCAGCAGCGAGGCCGCACCTTCGGAGATCTTGCGCCCTTCCTTCTCGGCGACGCCGGAAAGATGCTTCGCCAGGGTCGCCTGGTCGACGCGGCGCAGGTCGAAGCGCTGGCAGCGCGACAGCACCGTGATCGGCACCTTGCGGATCTCGGTCGTGGCGAAGACGAATTTCACGTGCTCGGGCGGCTCCTCCAGCGTCTTCAACAGCGCGTTGAAGGCGTTCTTGGAAAGCATGTGCACTTCGTCGACGATGTAGACCTTGTAGCGCGCCGAGACGGGGCGGTAGCGCACCCCGTCGATCAGCTCGCGGATGTCGTCCACGCCGGTGCGGCTGGCGGCGTCCATCTCGATGACGTCCATGTGGCGGTCTTCGGCGATCGCCACACAGTGCTCGCATATGCCGCAGGGCTCGACGGTCGGTCCGCCCTTGCCGTCCTTGCCCACGCAGTTCAGCACGCGGGCGATGATACGCGCCGTAGTCGTCTTGCCGATGCCGCGCACGCCAGTCAGCACGAAGGCGTGGGCGATGCGCCCCGCCGCGATGGCATTGGAAAGGGTGCGGACCATCGCCTCCTGACCGATCAGGTCGGCGAAGCGTGTAGGCCGGTACTTGCGCGCCAGCACGCGGTAAGGGGCGGTGGGCTGGGCGTCCGTCATGCCGTGGTGCGAGGAGGAGATGAGGTGGGAGGCTGGACCATGACCCGAACCGGAACTCGTTACGGCTGCTTCCTTCCGGACCTGGCCGGGTTGGCGAGGAGTTCGTCCACAGCCAACCTCCCACCCGACTATATCAGGATTCGAACCGGCCCGGGCAAGCCCTCGAGATTGCCCCTTATCCACATTCGCGGCATAAAGCAGGGCCATGAAATCCCCCAATTTTTACGCAGGGCTGCAGCTTGACCGGGCGGCCGAGAAGCGGCGCGACGAGGCCTGGATCGCCGCGCGGCTGAGTGCGGGTGCGCGCATCCTGCCGGTGTGGCGCGCGCAGAGCCTGGTGATCGAGCAGCCGGAGCCGCGGGCGGTGTTTCTGTCTGTGGACGACTGCAACGGCCTCGACTGCGCGCAGTTCTATCTCGGCGAGCGGGACGGTGCCGCGTATTTCGCGATCGACCTGTCGCCGCTCGACGAGGCAAGCGTCGCCGCCCAGTTCGGCGCACGCGGCAAGTTCGTCGACCTGCGCGCGGTGGGCGGGCTGATGAATCGCCAGGAAGGCGGCATGCTCGCCTATGCGCGCGCGCTCGCCCACTGGCACAGCCGCCACCGCTTCTGCGGCGTGTGCGGGTCGCCGACGCAGAGCATCGCCGCCGGCCATGTCCGCAAATGCGCCAACGCCGACTGCGCCACCGAACATTTCCCGCGCACCGATCCCGCCGTGATCATGCTGGTGCATGACGGCGAGCGCTGCCTGCTGGGCCATCACGTGCGCTGGACCATCCCGATGTATTCGACGTTAGCCGGCTTCGTCGAGCCCGGCGAGAGCCTCGAGGACGCGGTCGCGCGCGAGATCTACGAGGAGGCAGGCATCCGCGTCGACGACGTGCAGTACCATTCCTCGCAGCCTTGGCCCTTCCCCGCCTCTATCATGCTGGGGTTCTACGCCCGCGCGCGCACGACCGAGCTCACGCTGGATCCCGACGAGCTGCAGAATGCCGGCTGGTTCACGCGCGAGTTCCTGCGCGGGCCGCACGATCCCGACAAGTTCCGCCTGCCCCGCGTCGATTCGATCGCGCGGCGCCTGATCAACGACTGGGTGGCCGCCGGATGACGAGCCCCCGATGAGCGCGTCGCTTTTCGTCGAGATCGAGGGCGGCGTCGAATTGTGCGTGCCGCCGTCGTTGCAGACGATCACGACGTATGTCGCGCTCGAGCAAGAGGACTGGTTCGAGGACGAGCTCGCCTTCGTGCGCCGCTTCCTGAAGCCGGGCATGCGCGTGATCGATATCGGCGCCAACTATGGCGCTTACGCTCTCACCATGGCGAAAGCCGTCGGGCCGGAAGGCCGCGTCCTCTGCGTCGAGCCGGCGAGCGAAACGACCGGCTATCTGCGCCGCGCCATCGAACGCAACGGCTTCACCAATATCGAGCTGCGCCAGTGCGCGCTGTCGCGCGCACCCGGCCGGCAGCGGCTCAAGTTTGAAGCGAGCGCCGAGCTTCACCAGCTCGCAGCGACCGACTCGGGCGACGGCGAGCTCGTCGAGGTTGACACGCTCGACCGCATCGCCGAAGGCTTCCCCGACTTCACGCTCGATTTCCTGAAGCTCGACGCCGAGGGCGAAGAGCTCAACATCCTGACCGGCGGTGCGGCCACGCTCGCGCGACAGTCGCCCCTGATCCTGTTCGAGCGTCAGCACCAGAAGGCCATCAATACGCCTGTTATTGAGGCGCTGCGCGCGGCCGGCTTTGCCATGTACCGCTTCGTCCCCGTCCTGAACATCCTGGTGCCGTTCGATGCCGACCGCCCGGACCGCTATCAACTCAATCTGATCGCCTGCCGCAGCGAGCGCGCCGCGCAGCTTGCGCAGGCGGGCCTGCTCTGCGCCACCATGCCGCAACCGGCGGCGCCACATTCAAGGGCCTGGGCGCGCTCATTCGGCCGCAAGCCGTTCTTCGCGCCGTTCGCTACGCAGGCGCATCTCTTCGGCGGCGATCCGGCAAGCCAGCAATACCGCCTCGGTCTGAACCTGTACGCCACGGCAATGAACGCCGCGGAACCGCCCGCCCTGCGTTGGGCCGTCCTGCGCGGCGCCTTGGAGAACCTGATCGGTGCGGCCTCGCGCGCGGGCAGCGCCATGCGGCTGATGTCGCTCGCGCGCGTCGCGGCCGAAGCAGGCGCGCGCGGCGTCGCGGTCCAGGCGCTCGGGCGTCTGCCGGTAGATCCGAGCGCCTATGGCGTGCGCATGGTCACGGAACCGTTCCTGCCCGCAGGGGCGCGCTTCGACGATCTCGAGCCGAAGGGAGATTTCCCGCTGTGGTGCGCGACCTCCGTCCTTGAGCAGTATGACCGGCTGCGCGCCTTTTCCTCGCTCTATGTGAAGGACAAGCTGCTCCCGGCAGCCGAGGCATTGCGGAACGGTCGCTACTTCTCGCCGGCAATGGAACGGCGGCGCCAGCTCGTGCGCATGCACACCGGCCGGCAGAATGGTCCCGAGCCGAGCCCATTGCTGGCGCAGCGCAGCTCTACACATCGCAATGTCGCCTTCTGGATGCAACAGGGAACCACCGTCAACGCGTAGCCGTTTCCGCCTTGGTTCCTCAACACGCGGCGGAGCGCGCATGGATATCTATGGAGTCATCAAGCAGGACCACGACCTGATGCGGTCGATGCTCGCTGGCCTGTGCAAGACCGAGAACCAGCAGGCCGACAAGCGCGAGGCACAGTTCACGCCCTTGAAGAACGAGCTGATGATGCATCAGCAGGTCGAGGAAGCCGTGCTCTACACGGCTCTGAAGGACGTCGAGGCGACGCGCGCCGACGCGCTCGAGGCGATCGCCGAGCACCACCTAGTCAACGGCCTGCTCGAGGAGCTGGCGCTGATGCCGAAGGACAGCGACGAATGGTTCGCCAAGTTCGGCGTGCTGAAGGAGCTGGTCGAGCACCACATGAAGGAAGAGGAGCAGGATTTCTTCGCTGCCGCGCGCAAGGTGCTGGACGAGCGGCAGGCCGCCGATCTCGGGCAGCAGATGCGCAGCAAGAAGGAAGCCGGCATCCGCGCTATCGAAGCGGTGGTGTAGCGCAGCGCGCACGCGCGGACGCCGCACGGCGAATGCCGAGCGGCATCCGGTCGAGCAGCCCCGCTACAGGCCGGCGCGGCGGACCGTGCGATCGAGGAAGCTCTTCATCAGCGCCGCGATCTCGGAACCCTTGTCCTCCAGGGCGAAATGGCCGCTGTCGAGCAGATGCAGCTCGGCATTCGGCAGATCGCGCAGATAGGCGCGCGCCCCTTCGGCCGGGAAGATCACGTCGTTCTTGCCCCAGACGATCAGCGCCGGCGGCCGACGCGTGCGGAAGAACTGCTGGAACTGCGGGTAGAGGGTCACGTTGGTCGCATAGTCGCGGAAGAGATCGAGCATGATCTCGTCGCTGCCGGGGCGATCAAGCAGCGTCTGGTCGACCAGCCAATTGTCCGGATCGATGGTCGAAGGGTCGTGGACGCCGTCGACATATTGCGAGCGCGTCGCCTCAGGCGTCAGGCCCGCGCGCAGCGCATTACGGTTGGCCTTGGTCGGGTTCTTCCAGTAGGCGCGGATCGAATCCCAGAACGGGCTGAGCCCTTCGTCATAGGCATTGCCGTTCTGCACAATGAGCGCGCTGACGCGCTCGGGATGGAGCAGTGCCAGGCGGTAGCCCACCGGCGCGCCGTAGTCCTGCACATAGAGCGCGTAGCGGCTAATCCCGAGCTTGATCAGCAGCGCGTCGGTGAGCCGCGCGTAGTTCGCGAACGTGTAGGCGAAGCTCTTGCGGTCCGGCACCGCGCTGTGGCCGAAGCCGGGATAGTCCGGCGCCACGACGCGATAGTGCGTGGCGAGCGCCGGGATCAGGTTGCGGAACATGCGCGACGAGGTCGGGAAGCCGTGCAGCAGGACGACCGCTGGCGCACCGGCAGGGCCAGCCTCACGGTAGAAGATCTCGACTCCATCGATCGTCGCCGTGCGGTGATGCGTCACGGTCGCGGCCGTTGTCGCCTGCGCGGGCGATGGCAGGACGGGAACAGCGATGGCCAGCAGCGCCGCGAACGCGGCAGCGGCCGGCTGGAGAACGGGGGTTTGCAGCATGGGGATCCCTTTGGTTCGTCGGCCCGCCGATCGGGCCCGCGGTGATCGTCCCTTGTTCCGTAGAATGATAGAATGTGCGATGGTCGAAAGCGTCTTTTTCGAAAAATGGAATAACGATGGACCGGCTGGATGCCATGCGTGCGTTCGTGCTTGCCCTCGACGAGGGCAGCCTCGCCGCGGCCGGACGCCGGCTGGGGCGTTCGCCGCCGGCGATGACGCGTGCGGTCGCGGCGCTCGAAATGCAGATCGGCACAAAGCTGTTCGAGCGGAAAACGCGGATCATCCGCCTCACCGAGGCGGGCGAGCGCTACGCCGCAGTCGCGCGGCGCATCCTCGCGGAGCTCGATGAGATCAACCTGCTCGCCGCCGGCGAGGCGGCACAGCCGCGCGGACTACTGACCGTCACCGCCCCCGTGGTCGCAGGCGCGGAGATTCTCCGCCCCTGCCTCGACGACTACCTTGACGCCCATCCCCAGGTCTGCGCACGGCTGCTGCTGCTCGACCGCTTCGCGAACCTGGTCGAAGAAGGGATCGACGTGGCGCTCCGCATCGGCCAGCTCTCCGACTCGGCGCTGGTGGCGATGCGCGTCGGCAGCGTGCGCCGCGTAGTCTGCGCGTCGCCGGCTTATCTCAAGCGCCATGCCGCCATCCGCGCGCCCGGCGATCTTGCCGGACACCGGATCATCTCGCTTGCCGAGACGCGGCAGGCAGAGAACTGGAGTTTCGCGTCGCGCTCCTCGCGCGCGGGCGCGCGCGTCGTCCGGTTGGCGCCGCGGCTGCTCGTGAACAACATCGCCGCGGCCAGAGGCTCCGCGATGGCCGGCAAGGGCGTCACCCGGCTGCTCTCTTATCAAGTCGCTGAAGAGGTGTGCGCCGGCCGGCTTGCGATCCTGCTGGAGAAATTCGAACCGGCGCCGATGCCGGTGCACCTCGTAGCCCCGCGCGACAGACTGGCGATGCCGAAGACCCGCGCATTCGTCGATTTCGTACTTCCCAGACTGAAGGCGGCCTTCGCCGCAAAATCGATCGACTAGCGCATTCCGGCATCAGCCTGGCGGCGATTGCTTGGCCTTTCGGAAGGCGCCTCTGTATTGTTCGCGCCTATGCCGTCCGGTAACCGGGAATTGACCGAGCTGATGGCCGCCGTAGGGCGCGGTGAGCGCCAGGCGCTGGCACGACTCTATGCCGCCACCAGCGCGCAACTTTTCGGCATAGCACTGCGTATCATGAAGCGACGGGACCGCGCCGAGGAGGTCCTGCAGGATGCCTTCGTCAGCGTCTGGCAGCGCGCGCGCGATTATGACGCGGCCAAAGGGTCCGTCATGACGTGGATGGCGAGCATCGTGCGGAACCGGGCGATTGACGTGCTGCGCCGCGACCGCCCATCGGTGTCGATCGACGACGCGCCCGGCCAGGAGAGCTGGGCGTCCGCGGCCCCCGACCCGTTCGAGGCGACGCTCGCGAGCGTCGAGGCGCGCCGCGTGCGCGACTGCCTCGAAACGCTGGACGAGAAGCCGCGCCGCGCGATCATGCTCGCCTACTACGACGGATTGACGCAGGAGGAGCTGGCCTCGAAGCTGGAGGCGCCGCTCGGCACGATCAAGAGCTGGGTGCGCCGCGGCCTGCTGCGCCTCAAGGATTGTCTGGAGCCATGACCCCGCACGAGCGCGACGAACTGGAGCAGCAGGCGAGCGAATACGCGCTCGGCACGCTGTCGGGCGAAGAGCGGACGCGCTTCGAACGTGCGCTGGCTGACCACGTCTGGCTGCAGCAGCGCGTCGAGGAATGGAGCCGCCGCCTCGCTCCGCTCGCCGAGGCGGTGGCGCCGGTCGCCCCGTCGCCCGCCGTGTGGACGGCAATCGAGGCGCGCCTCGCGCAGGACCGCACGGCGCAAGTTCGCGCCGCAGCGCCATCGATTTGGGATCGTGTCGCCTTCTGGCGCTGGAGTGCCATCGGCGGCATCGCGGTCGCAGCGGCACTGCTGCTGTTCGTCGCTTTGCGACCCGCACCGGGAACGCCAGACCACATCGTCGTGCTCAACGACGCGCAGGCGCAGCCCGCCGTGATCGTGGTCGCGAATGTCGAGGCGCGGCGCATCTCCGTGCGCCAGCT
>DATAAP010000436.1:0-7576 GCA_036260035.1 Alphaproteobacteria bacterium
GCGGCGAAATCGCCCGACGACTACAACAAGGTCTACGACCGCATCCTGCGCCAGGTGAAGAAGCCGGTGATTATCCACTGGCTCGGCGAGATGTTCGACCCGGCGCTCGACGGCTACTGGGGCCATAAGGACCATTACGCCGCGATGGACGTGGTCGCCGATGTGATCGCACGCAATGCGAAGAAGGTCGACGGCATCAAGATCTCGCTGCTCGACAAGCAGAAGGAGATCGATCTGCGTGCGCGCCTGCCTAAAGGCGTGCGCATGTATACAGGCGACGACTTCAACTATGCGGAGCTGATCGCGGGCGAGGGCGCCTATTATTCCGATGCTCTGCTCGGCATCTTCGATGCGATAGCACCCGCGGCGTCGGCGGCGCTGGCGGCGCTCGCCTCGCAGCGCGTGGCCGAGTTCCACGACATTCTCGGACCCACGGTGCCGCTGTCGCGGCACATCTTCAAGGCGCCGACGCGCTTCTACAAGACCGGCGTCGTGTTCATGGCCTATCTCAACGGCCACCAGGACCATTTCGTCATGGTCGGCGGCCAGCAGAGCGCACGCTCGCTGCTGCATCTGGCCGAGCTGTTCCGCCTTGCGGATGCCGCGGGCCTGCTGCGCGACCCGGATCTCGCCGCTCATCGCATGAAGCAGGTGATGGCGACGCAGGGCCTCGCCGCCTGATGCGCGACTTCTCGGGCGGGATCGAGTGGTTGTCGATCAACCAGGCCACCACGCGTGCGCAATGGAGCCTGGAGCAGGCCATTGCCGGCTATGCGCGGCACGGCGTGCGTGGCATTGCTGTCTGGCGCGACAAGCTGGCTGAATGCGGAGTCAAACGCTCTGCTAGCGCTCTGAAGGCCGCTGGCATGACGGTGACCGGCCTCTGCCGCGGCGGCATGTTTCCCGCCGCTGATAAGGCCGGGCGCCAAGCCGCCATCGAAGACAACAAGCGCGCCGTCGACGAGGCCGCCATCATCGGCGCTCAATGCCTGGTCTTGGTGGTCGGTGGCCTGCCGCCGGGCTCCAAGGACATCGGCGGGGCGCGTAGCCAAGTGCGCGACGGCATCGCCGCCATCCTGCCCTACGCACGTGCCGCGAATATGCCGCTGGCAATCGAGCCTTTACATCCGATGTATGCGGCCGACCGCGCCTGCGTGAACACGGTGGCACAGGCCAACGATCTCTGCGACGAGCTGGGCGAGGGGCTCGGCATCGCCGTCGACGTCTATCACGTCTGGTGGGACCCCAATCTCGAACGCGAAATCCGCCGCGCGGGCAAGCAGCGCATCTTCGCCTTCCATGTCTGCGACTGGCTGGTGCCGACCGCAGACCTGCTGCTCGACCGCGGCATGATGGGCGATGGCGTCATCGACATCCGCAAGATCCGCGGCTGGGTCGAGGAGGTCGGCTATGACGGCTTTGCCGAGGTCGAGATCTTTTCGGCCAACAACTGGTGGAAGCGCGACCCGGACGAGGTCGTGCGTGTCTGCGCCGAGCGCCATCGCAGCGTTTGCTGAAATGCTGCCTTGCGGGGAGTGCGCTTGACCCGCTCGGATAAACGCCCGCCTATGGGCGGCCATGCAAGGATCGATCGCCCGCACCCGCCATGATGCCGCCGGCATCGGCTACATGGTCGCGGGTAGCGCGCTCATCACCCTCAATGACGCCATCGCCAAGTGGCTGACCGCCAGCTATCCGGTCGGGCAGATCCTGTGCATCCGCGGGGCGTTCTTTTTCGTGCCGATCCTGTTCTTCATCTGGCGCGCCGGCGGCACGAAGGCCTTGCGGGTTCATAGCATCAGCGGGCAGCTCGGGCGCGCGGCCCTGTTCATTACCGCCTCCGCGTTCTTCGTCACGTCGGTCGGCCTGATGCCGCTGCCGACGGTCATTGCGTTGACCTTCACGGGCCCGTTCTTCGTTACGGCGCTGGCGCCGACCTTGCTCGGCGAGCATGTCGGCTGGCGCCGCTGGCTGGCCGTGCTGGTCGGTTTCGCCGGCGTGCTGATCATCGTGCGGCCGTTCCACGAGGACTGGTCATGGGTGGCGGTGCTTCCCGTGATCGGCGCACTCTGCGGCGCCCTGCGCGACATGGCGACCCGGCAGATCACCGCGCGGGAAACCTCGGAATCGATCCTTTTCTATGGCGCCCTCGCCGTGGTGGTCGTGGGCCTTGCAACCTCGCCTTTCGGCTGGCAATGGGTTGCGCCCTTCGACCTCATGCTGTTCGCCGTGCAGGGGCTGGCAATGGGCATCGCCCATTATCTGATGATCGAGTCTTTCCGGCTGTCGGAGGCGGCGCTGGTGGCACCCTTCAAGTACACCGGCTTCATCTGGGCAGTGCTGTACGGCGCTGTGCTCTGGGGCGACTATCCGGACCGCTGGACGATCCTCGGCGCCCTCGTGATCCTCGCCAGCGGCCTATACATCCTGCAGCGCGAGCTGCTGCGCCGGAAAGCTTAGACCGTCGCAATCGGCGTCACGGGCGAGCCGACGGCGCCGGGAAGCCGCAGCGGCGGAGCGGTAAGGAAAAATCGCGTGCGCTGGTTCGCGCGCAGCCAGCGGGAGAGCTCGGTCAAATACCACATCTCACCCAGCGGTAGACCGAGCTTGAACAGGCAGTGCTCGTGGATCGGCATTGCCGCATGGCGGCCGTGCAGCCGCTTCGCCGGCAGCGCTTCGACCGCGTAGTTGTCGGCGACGAGTGCCGCGATGCCGCTGTCGCTGATCCACTGCAGGAGCGCGGAATCGCGGCCGTCCAGTCGTGCGCAGTGTGCATCGAGCACGTCTGGCTCGGGATTGCCCTTCATATCGAGCAGCATCTGCGCGAAACCGGTGTGCAGGCAGAGAATGTCGCCCGGTTCGACGGTCACCGACTGCTCGGCCATCCTGCGCTCGAGCGCGCGGCGATTCACCAGCAGCTCGTCCTTGCTGAGGCCGGCAAGGTCGACCAGGACGCCGCGCCCCTGCACGCCGTGCTCGGCGATGCGATGGATGCCGAGGGCCTGGGCGCCTGAACCCGGCGCGGCTGTATCCGGTGCACGCGGGATGGCCCCCGGCGAGACGATGTCGGTGCCGGCGCGGAAGCCGTTGTAGAACACCATTTCGGGCGCGCCGTCGCCGTCGGCATCGAACATCTGCCCGACATGAGCGAGGCTGTCCCACTGCGTCGAATACTGCAGATGAATGAGGGCGGCGTCGTCGCAGACGACGTCGACATGCTCAGGATCGAGCTGCTCGAGCGCGAAGTTGAAATTGGGCTGCCCCTCGCGCCAAGTGTGACCGAGCTGCGGCGGATGCCGGCGCGGATTGATCTTGTTGCCGCCAGGATAATCGAGCGGCAGGCTGAGGCAGAACGTGCGTCCTTCGCGGATTTCGGCTGCGGCGCGGCGCACGCGCTCCGGCGTCAGCAGGTTCAATCGTCCGAGCTGGTCATCCGCGCCGAAGTCGCCCCAATTCGACCCCTCCGGCCGTCGCTTCCACCGTGCCATGCCGTCCCCCTCGATCGTCCGGGCACAGCATCTTCTGTCTTGGCAGCATACGCAACGGGTCAGGGCAGGGCGTAGGCGATCTCGAGCACGAGCTTCTGGCGGATCGCGCGCGCGAAGTCCTCGAAGCCGCGCGCCTCGATGATAAAGGCGCCGGTGCCGCCCTTGACCTCGGCATCGTAGTGCTCGTACAGGCCGGCATCGCTGCCCTCGCCGGTGATCGGCAGCCCATTGATGATAATGCCGCGCGACACGGCTAGATCGCGTCCGGCCGACGCGCTGAGCGCGCCAGAATTGTTCAGCCCGTCGCCGGACACGTCGATCACGCGTCGCCCGGCCTCGCAGCTGCACGACTCGAAAAGATCGACTGCGAAGGCGACGGCGGCGCCCAACGCCGTGCTGCCGCGACTCGTGCGCACGACATCGTCCAGCATCGCCGCGAATTGCGCCGCGCTGACCTCGTCTTCGAGCACGGTCCAAGGAATTACGAGGTTGGCGGTGTCGCTCCACTCGACGACGGCGACGGCCATGCGGCCGTAGGGCTGATTCCAGATTGCGCGGACGACCGCAGGGTCGCGGAAGGCCGCAGCAATGCCGTTCTTCTGCAGATCGTATTCGGTGTTGTCGATGCTGCCTGACACATCGACCAGCAAGATCAACGCGGTGCCGACTGGCGTCTGCTCAGCTCTTGCGGCCCCCACCGTGCAGAGCATCACGATGATGGCGGCAAGCAAACGGTTCATCCGGAAGCACACCCGAGCAGTTGAAGGGGTTCAGACACCCAGCACCTACTTTCCAACGGGTGCAACGCACGCGTGCGGCAGAAAGGTTCCCGGCGGAATGTAATTCCTTTGGAATCGAAAAGACGGCCACGGTCCGCTCGTCGGGGCGGCGTCGCCTAAACGATTGTCATACGTTGGATTTCAGAATCGCGCCGCGTCAGCGCCCGGCGTCAGCCGAACATGCGGTCGATGTCGCTCTGCGAGGCCGCGGTTTTGCCGCCGAGCAGGTCGGGCAGCTTGGCGCCAGCCCCGTTCGGGCCGGCGGAGACGCCGTTGAGAATGGCATCGATCTCGTTCTGGTTCTTCTCATGGCCCGGCCGCGCCGGTCCGTTCAGCAGATGCGCATCCGGGCGCTTGTCGAGCGGCTCGTCCATCGACTTTGCGGTCTCGACGCCCCAGATCTCGATCATCGCGTTCACGCGCTGCTCGAGATAGCGCAGCGTGTTGACCACCTTGGTGATACGCTGCCCCGTCAGGTCCTGGAACGAGCAGGCGGTCAGGATCTCCGTCGCCTGCGCCGATAGAGCCGAGGCCTTGTCCGCCGCGACGGGCGTGACTTCCTCCGCGAGCTTCAGCACCGCTTCGGCGGCGTTCAGGATGTCCGAGGTAGCGCGCTCGGTCGAGCGGACGATCTCGTCGAGCTCTTCCGTGGCGAGGTTGATGCGGTTGCTGCTGCTCGGGCTACCATCCTTCATGCGCAGCGAGGCGAGCTCGTCGCGGGTGCGTTGGATGTACGCCCCCATCTCATGCAGCTCGCGCCGCAGGATTTCGAGATGCGACGCACCGCCACCGCTATCGACCTTGCGGGCCACCCAGTCGCGGATCGACAGGCTGAGCCGGCGCACCTCCTCGATGGCGACGACACGCTGGCGCTGATCGCGCATGCGCAGGAACGTGCGGCCGCGCGGCGTGCTCGCAAGCGCATCCTCGATCTCGAGGAACTCGGTCTCGGACAGCGTCGGAAGCGAAGTGGCCATAGTCTCGTGTCCCGCAGCCTCAGGCGATCGGTCCGATCACCGATTCCATCTTCTGCTTGAGTGTTGCGGCGTTGAACGGCTTGACGATGTAGTTGTTGACGCCCGCCTCCTTGGCGGCAACGACGTTCTCGGTCTTGCTTTCCGCGGTTACCATGATGAAGGGCGTGCCCTTCAGCTTCATGTCCGCGCGGACCTCTTTCAGGAGCTGCAGGCCCGTCATCGGCTCCATGTTCCAGTCGGAGATAACCAGCCCGTAATTCTTGCCGTTGCGCAGCTTCTCGAGCGCGCCCGCGCCGCTATCGGCTTCGTCGACATTCTTGAAGCCGAGCTGTTCGAGCAGATTCTTCAGGATGCGGCGCATCGTGCTGTAGTCGTCGACGACGAGGACGTTCATGCTTGTGTCTGCCATGCTCTCACCCTGTAGACGGCGGGAGAAAGCTAGTCGCCAACAATTAATGTTGAGTTAGTCGTGAGGGCGCGCGGCTGCGCCGCATGCAAGAGCAACGGTGCCAATGACTTGGGGGCAGCGGCGCGATTAACCATGCACGGCCGCCGAACGCAGAAGATGCGGAAGTTACGTGCCGCCGACTAGTTGGGCGAAGATGGAGCGGGTGAAGGGAATCGAACCCTCGTCGTAAGCTTGGGAAGCTTCTGCTCTACCATTGAGCTACACCCGCGCTCCGAATCCTTATAGGAAAAGGTGGGCGCGGGCGCAAGATCGTCGCCCGGAGGACGGAAATGCCGCAGAGCCAGGCCGAGCTGCCGCTGATCGCCATGCCGCATCGGGGCGAATCCACCACGCCTGACCGGCAACCGATCGTGACGATCGGGCATTCTACGCGCCCGCTCGACGAATTCCTGGGGCTACTGCGCGCGCACGCCGTCCAGAGGCTGGTCGACGTGCGCGCTTTCCCGCGCTCGCGGCGGCATCCGCAATTCAATATCGATACGCTGCCGGCCGCGCTGGAAGCAGCAGGCATAGCCTATACGCATCTGCCGGCCTTGGGCGGGCGCCGGACGGCGCGGTCCGATTCGGCGAACACGGCCTGGCGCGACCCCGGCTTTCGCGGCTATGCCGACTATATGGAGACGGCCGCCTTCGAGGGCGGACTTGCGCAACTGCTCGATGCTGGTGGCGGGCAGCTCGTCGCGATCATGTGCGCCGAGGCGCAGCCGTGGCGCTGCCATCGCTCGCTGATCGCCGATGCCCTGGTGGCGCGCGGCGTGCCGGTCGAGCACATCATGGGGGCCGGCAAGCGTCGGCCGCATGCGCCGCCGCCTTTCGCCCGCATCGCCGGCGGCCGCGTGCGCTATCCGGCGGTGCTGACCTCGTGATGCGTGTCGACGCAGGTCTCGAAGAACACGAAGTTGTTATTTCGTGCGCGCAGCCGGTGGATGCGATGGTGGCATCGTGTTCGGATGGTTCGGCGCGCAGCGACTCGTCACGTCCCAGGTACACCCGCCGATGAATAGCCCGGTTGCCAAGACCACGCTCGACCCGCGCAAATTCAAGGATCCCCTTGTCACCGCGAGGGGCGAGCGCCGCGCGGCAGTGGCGCTGCGGCAGCTCGAGACGCTGTGGTTCAACACCGGCACGCTGTGCAACCTGACCTGCCGCAACTGCTACATCGAATCCTCACCCACCAATGACCGGCTCGTCTACCTGACCGCCGCCGAAGTGCGGGAGTATCTCGACGAGATCGCACGCGAGGGCCTGCCGACACGGGAGATCGGCTTCACCGGCGGCGAACCGATGATGAACCGCGAGCTGCCGCAGATGCTCGACGACTGCCTCGCGCGCGGCTTCCGAGTCCTCGTCCTCACCAACGCCATGAAGCCGATGCTGAAGGTGAAGGATGCACTGATCGCGTTGAACGTTCGTCACCGCGATCGCCTTGTGATCCGCATATCCGTCGATCATTACACGCGCGACCTCCATGAGCTGGAGCGGGGTCCGCGCTCCTGGGCGCCGATGGTCGAAGGCCTGGTCTGGCTGGCGCGCAACGGCTTCAGCCTGCACATCGCCGGACGCACCTTCTCTGGCCAGTCCGAGGCCGAGATCCGCCGCGGCTTCGCGCGGTTGTTCGCGGAGCACGGGATCCCGGTCGACGCCTTTGATCCGGTCCGGCTGGTGCTGTTTCCCGAGATGGACGAGCGCGTGGATGTCCCGGAGATCACCGAGGCGTGCTGGGGCATCCTCAAGAAATCGCCCGATGCCATGATGTGCGCCAGCTCCCGCATGGTGGTGAAGCGCAAGAGCGCGGAGCGGGCTGCCGTGCTCGCCTGCACGTTGCTGCCCTACGACGAGGCTTTCGAGCTTGGCCCCACGCTG
>DATAAP010000437.1:0-3845 GCA_036260035.1 Alphaproteobacteria bacterium
CCCCCCACGACGAGGTAATATTCACTGGAGAGCCCTCATCCTGAGAAGCGATTTCGCGTTCAACGAAATCGCTTCTTGAAGGATGAAGGCAAGCGCCGCGGCGTCACGCCGCCGCCATCTCCTGTTCCTTGCGGGCCTCGAACTCCTGGCCCATCTGCTCGAGCTCGTCCTTCTCGAACGTGTCCCGCGCCATCTTGAAGATCTCTTTCTCTTCTTCCTTGACGTGGTGCTCGATCAGCTCCTGCAGGACGGTGACCTTCGCAAGCCATTTCTCGTCGGTCGGATCGGTCTGCTCGATGTCCATCAGTAGGCGCTCGACGACCTGGTGCTCGACCTCGGCCTCGAGCAGCGGGTCCTGCTCGTCACCCTTCTCGAGCAGCGGCTTATAGAAGACTTCGAGCTCGGCATGCGAATGCGCGATCAGCGCCGTCTTCATTTCTTCGAAGAGCTGCTGGCGCTTCTTCGCACCGCGCTCGGTCGTCTTGCTCATCTGCTCGAGCAGGTCGCTGACTTCCTTATGGTCTTCTTTCAACAGGTTCAGAATCATCGGCATGTCCGGGCCCCGGTTACGAAAGGTTGAGGGACTCCGGAAACGGCGGTCGGAGCGAGTCCGTTCCCCCCGGCGCGGAAGAGCAAACGGCCGAGCTTAATCGGCAGCGTCGCGGCTATCGTGGGGCGCCTGGACGTCCTCGCCGAACAGGCTGCCGTCGCGCACGATGGAGATATAAAGCGTGCCGCTCTCGCGCGCGATGCGCTCGGCGGTAGCACGCGCCTCGCCGTCGGTCATCTCCTGCAGTACGACCTTGCGTTCGACGCGGGGCCCGCGCCGCGCGCGGAAGAAGCCGCCGTCGCGCACGAGGTGCTCGAGGACGTCAATGGACACAAGAACGCGGTCGGGATGATCGGATGGAAGAATGTGGAGAAGGACGACCTTGCGGACCTGTCCTTCATATGCTGCGCGGGCTTCGACGTATTGTGCCATGGCCGAGGGCTCGGTCTCCCGGCCCTGAGTGTGACTTCCATCCGTTAAACATTGCTAAACCACGTCACTTGCCGATGCAGAATTCGCGGAAAACGACGTCGAGGATGTCGTCGACCGCGACACGGCCAGTGATCCTCCCGAGTGCCCGCGTCGCCAGCCGCAGATCCTCGGCGACCAGCTCAGGCTCGGCAAGCCTGACCGTCAACTCGTGCGCGCGCTCAAGGGCCGCAACACACTCTTCGAGTGCCGCACGGTGCCGCGCGCGTGTCACCAGCGGCGCTGCACCGTCCTGCAGCGCCAGCCGCTTGGCCGTCTCGCCGCTCAGCGCGTCGAGCAGCTTCGGCAAGCCTTCGCCGGTTTTCACCGACACGCGCCAGATCTGCCCGGCCACGATCGGCTGCGCGTGCGGGACGGCGTCGATCTTGTTGAGCACGACCAAAGTGTCGGTATCGATCAGGCCCGTGATGGACTCGTCCGGCTCGCCGGCGGTGGCGTCGAGCACCAGCAGCTTGAGATCCGCCGCCTCGGCGCGCGCGAGTGCACGACGGATGCCTTCGGATTCGATCGCCGCGTGTCCTTCCGCCGCTTCGGGCAGCGCACGCAGCCCAGCCGTGTCGGCGACGGTGACGGGATAGCCGCCGAGATCGAGCTGCACCTCAATCACGTCGCGCGTCGTACCGGCAGTCGCCGAGACGATCGCCGCTTCGCGCCGCGCCAGCGCGTTCAGCAGGCTCGACTTGCCCGCATTCGGCGGCCCCAGGATTGCGATCGACAGGCCTTCGCGCAGGCGCTCGCCGCGCGCATCGGCGAGATGCGCGCGGATCTCGGCCGCGAGCAGGTCGATGTCGGCGCCGAGGCCAGCGATCAGGCCGCCCGGCAGATCTTCATCGGGAAAATCGATCTCGGCCTCGGCATGTGCCAGCATCCGCAGCAGCCGCGCGCGCCAGCCTTCCGTCATGGCCCCGAGCACGCCGTCGAGCTGCCGGCGCGCCTGGCGGCGTTGCGCCTCGGTCTCGGCGGCGATCAGGTCGGCGAGGCCTTCGACCTGTGCAAGGTCGAGCTTGCCGGCATCAAAAGCGCGGCGTGTGAACTCGCCGGCTTCCGCAAGCCGCAAGCCCAATCGCCCGAGCAGCGCCATCAGCGCCGCGAGCACGGCGCGGCTGCCGTGCACGTGCAGCTCCGCGACGTCCTCGCCGGTGAAGCTGCGGGGCGCGGGAAACCACAGGGCGAGGCCGTCGTCGATGACGCTGCCCTGCGCGCGGTCGGTGAACTGACTCCATGTGGCCACACGCGGCTGCGGCAGGCGGCCCGTCAGCTCTGTCAGCGCTTCGCCGGCGCGCGGCCCGGAGATGCGGATGACGGCGACGCCGGCGCGGCCCGCTGCCGTTGCCGGCGCGAAGATCGTGTCGCCGCGGCCGCTCATGCCTTCATCTTCACTTCGCTGCGCTCGCGTGCGAACGCATAGATGCCGCTCGCCGCGATAATGACGGCGCCCGCGACGGTGAACGCGTCGGGGAACTGCCCGAAGGCGACATAGCCGATCAGCGCCGCCCAGATCATCAGCGTGTAGCCGTAGGGCTGCAGGCGCGAGGCCTCGCCGAGCTCGAGCGCCTTAATCAGCGAATAATGCGCGCCGGCGCCGAGCACGGCGCCAATTAGCAGCAGCACCCAGGCTTCCGCGTCGGGCGGCGTCCAGGTGAAGGGGCCGATGCCGGACAGCACGATCGTGCCGATCAGCGCCGAGTAGAGCAGGGTCGTCTCTGGCGGATCGTGGCGAGCTACGACGCGCAGCATAATCTGGTACACCGCGAAGAACAGTGCACCGGCAAGCGCTATGAAGATGCGCCAATCGAGCTCTATGAAACCGGGCCGCACGATGATCAGCACGCCGACGAAGCCGGCAGCGATCGCGGCCCAGCGCCGCCATTCGACGCGCTCGCCGAGGATCGGCACCGAGAGTGCCGTGACCAAGAGCGGCGTGATCGCGGCCAGCGCGTGCACGTCGGCGAGCGGCAGGTAGTGCAGCGCCAGGATGAACGTGCCGATCTCGCCGATCAGCAGCACGGAGCGGGCACTCTGCAGCCAGAACGCGCGCGAGCGGATCGCAACGGAAAGCCGCATGCGCTGCCGCGCTACCAAGAGAGCGAAGCCGAGGAAGAACACGAACCGTACCCACAGGATCTGCGTCACCGCGTAGGTCTGGCTCAGATTCTTGTTCACAGCGTCCATGCACGCGAACAAGAACATCGCCAGCAGCATCACGGCGATTGCGCGGGTGGTCTTGGATCCCATGGGCGGGCGGACGTTAGCGGCAAAGCCGCGTCGGAACCAGCTTTCCCGCTGCGCTTGCAGCGTAATTCGGTGTGGAACTTGCCCGTGGGTACGTCGTTGTACGGGACGCGCGTGCCAAGCGCGCCTCCCCTAAACTGGGCCGTTGCTGGCGTCAGCTCGCAACGGCTTTCTTTTTATTATTTTACCTTGCCGTACTGACGCGGCGGGTCGTCGCCCGGCTTCAGCATCAGCCGCCGTACGCGCCCACCCGCGACGAGATGCGTTGCGAGAATCTCGTCGACGTCCGCAGTCGATTTCGGCGAATACCAGACGCCCTCGGGATAGATCACCATGGTCGGCCCGAGCTCGCAGCGATCGAGGCAGCCGGCGCTGTTGATGCGCACGTCCTTGAGGCCGAGCTCCTTGGCGCGGGCCTTCATGTAGTTGCGCAGCTTCTCGCTGCCGCGCACGGCGCAAGAACCCCGCGGATGCCCCAGGGGGCGCGTGTTGGTGCAGCAGAAGACATGCTGACGATAGTAGAGCGGCGGATCGGCGGCCATGGCGGGCTCCGGTTGAGCGGCGCGGCGGCGCG
>DATAAP010000438.1:0-10356 GCA_036260035.1 Alphaproteobacteria bacterium
GCCCCGCATCGGCTATGTCGGTCGCATCAACCGAAAGGTCGACTTCGCCACCATCGCGGCGGTCGCGCGCGCGAAGCCGGATTGGCATTGGGTTCTAGTCGGCCCGGTTCAGACGACGGGGATGGGCGCACCCGACCAAGATCCGCAAATCGCCGAGTCTTACCGCGCCAGCCGACAGCTATCGAACGTGCATTTCCTCGGCAGCAAGACGCATACCGATCTCCCAGCGTATGTCGGCCACATGGATGTCAACACGCTCTGCTACCGGCCGGACGAAGGATGGTGGCGCTTTGGCTCGCCTCTCAAACTGCATGAGTATTTGGCGACCGGACGTCCTGTTGTCGGAACCGGACTACCGGACCTCATGGCTTTCGCCGGCGTGATCGCTGTCGCGCGCAGCACGGAAGAATGGCAGCGGGCGCTGGAAGGGGCGCTAGCTGACCGCTCCCCACAGGCCGTCGACGTCCGCCGGGATGTGGCAAGCGCGAATTCATGGGACAAGCGCGTGGACGAGCTCGAACAGCATCTCCGCGCGATGATCGCCGGCGACGTCGATGTCAGGGAGCCCGCTACGCGATCTGCGGCTTCGGCCAACTAGAAGTGCAACGATTTCACCCGCACCACGTGCGGGAGAGCGCAGACGGAAGCCAGCACGATATCCGTGACCGGCTGATCGACCAGGACGAGGCAGATAGCGTCGCCGCCGGGCGCAATGCGCCCCATGTGGAATGTCGCGATGTTGATGCCGGCTTCGCCCAGCGTCCGCCCGAGATTGCCGACGAATCCCGGCTTGTCCTGGTTACGGATGTAAAGGACGTTCGGGAAGAACTCCGCCTCGATCGCGATCTGATCGATCTCGACGATGCGCGGCTTGTCGGCGATCAGGGTACCGGCGATCCGCCGCGTGCGGTCCTCGGCCTCGATCGTGATGCGGATCAGGGTCTGGTAGTCGACCGAGCGGTCGTGCTTCACCTCGGTGACCGCGATGTTGCGCTCGCGCGCGACGACCGGCGCATTGACCATGTTGACCGTCTCGAGTTGCGGCTGCAGCAGGCCGGTCAGCACGCAGGCAGTCAGCGGCTTTTGGTTCAGCTCCGCGGCATGGCCCTCGTATTCGATGCGCACGCTCCGGATGTTTCGCTCGACCATCTGGCCGGCGAAGCTGCCGAGCTTGGTCGCGAGGTCCATGTAGGGCCGCAGCTTCGGCGCGTCCTCGCCGCTGACCGACGGCATATTGACGGCATTGATGACAGCGCCGTGCAGCAGGAAATCGGAGATCTGCTCTGCGATCTGCAGGGCCACGTTCTCCTGCGCCTCGGTGGTCGAAGCACCCAGATGCGGCGTGGCGATCACGTCCTCGCGGCCGAACAGGATGTTCTCCTTGGCAGGCTCGACCGGGAACACGTCGAGCGCAGCACCCGCGACGTGACCTGAATCCAGGGCAGCCTTGAGATCCTGCTCCACGATCAGGCCGCCGCGCGCGCAATTGATGATGCGCACGCCCCGCTTCATCTTGAACAGGGCCTTGGCGTCGATCAGGTTACGCGTCGCCTCGGTGAGCGGCGTGTGCAGCGTGATGAAATCGGCGCGATGGAGCAGCTCGTCCAGCTCCACCTTTTCGACGCCGATCTCCCTGGCCCGCTCCGGCGAGAGATACGGGTCGTAAGCGACCACCTTCATGCAAAGGCCGATCGCGCGAGCCGCGACGATCGAACCGATATTGCCGCAGCCGACGATGCCGAGCGTCTTGTTGGTCAGCTCGACGCCGAGGAAGCGGTTCTTCTCCCACTTCCCGGCCTGGGTCGAGCGGTCGGCGGCGGGAATCTGGCGCGCCAGCGCGAACATCAACGCAATTGCGTGCTCGGCCGTGGTGATCGAGTTGCCGAATGGCGTGTTCATCACGACGATGCCGCGCGCTGTCGCGGCGGGCACGTCGATCGTGTCGACGCCGATCCCGGCGCGGCCGATCACCTTTAAGCTTTTCGCCTCGGCGATGATGTCGGCGCTCACCTTGGTCGCCGAGCGGACGGCCAAGCCATCATAGCCGCCGATGATCGCCTTGATCTCGGCGGGCTTCAGGCCGGTCCTCACGTCGCAGGTGATGCCGCGCTGCTTGAAGATGTCGATGGCGCGCGGGCTGAGATTGTCGGCGATGAGAACCTTGGGCATGGACTATCTCTGATGTCTTTGGCGTAGGCGCGGGTCTAAACCTGCCCCTACAGAACTAAGGCTCGGATGCGCGTGCGGCTCACGCCTTCGCGGTCATCTCGTCCTTGACCGCGGCGAAGGCCCAGTCGAGCCACGGGAACAGCGCCTCGAGATCGGCCGTCTCGACCGTCGCACCGGCCCAGATCCGCAAGCCCGGCGGCGAGTCGCGGTGCGCGTCGATGTCGTAGGCGACCTTTTCGCTCTCAAGCAGCGCGCCGATCCGCTTGGCGAACGCCCACTTGTCCTCGTGCTTCATCGCCGCGACCAGCGGATCGACGATCTTGAGGCACACGGAGGTGCAGGACCGCGTCGCCTTGTCCTCGGCGAGGAAATCGACCCACCCCGCGCCCGCTACCCATCTCTCGATCGCGGCGAAATTCCCTTCCGAGCGCGCGATCAGCCCCCTGAGGCCGCCGACCGACTCTGCCCATTTCAGGCCGTCCAGCGCGTCCTCGGCGCACAGCATCGACGGCGTGTTGATCGTCTCGCCCTTGAAGATGCCATCGTTCAGCTTGCCACCTTGCGTCAGGCGGAAGATCTTCGGCAGCGGCCAGGCCGGCTTGTAGCTCTCGAGCCGCGCCACAGCGCGCGGGCTGAGGATCAGCATGCCGTGCTGGCCCTCGCCGCCCAGCACCTTCTGCCAAGAGTATGTAGTGACATCGAGCTTGTCCCACGGCAAGTCCATCGCGAACGCAGCAGACGTCGCATCGCAGATCGTGAGGCCCTGGCGGTCGGCCGTGATCCAGTCGCCATTGGGCACGCGCACGCCCGAGGTCGTGCCGTTCCACGTAAACACCACATCGCGCTCGGGCGAGACTTGCGAGAGATCAGGCAGCTTGCCGTACGGGGCTTCCAGAAGCCGCACGTCCTGCAGCTTGAGCTGCTTGACCACGTCGGTCACCCAGCCGGCGCCGAAGCTCTCCCAGGACAGCATGTCGACGCCGCGCGCACCGAGCAGCGACCACATCGCCATCTCGACGGCGCCGGTATCGGAGGCCGGCACGATGCCGATGCGGTAGTCGGCGGGAACTCCGAGCACGCGGCGCGTGCGGTCGATCACCTCGGCGAGGCGCGCCTTGCCCTGCTTCGAGCGGTGGGAGCGGCCGACCAGGGCCGCGGAAAGCGTGTCGAGCGTCCAGCCGGGGCGCTTGGCACAAGGACCTGAGGAGAAAAAGGGGCGATGCGGCCGAATGGCCGGCTTTGCAGATGTCATGTGTGCTCTTCCTTCCAGAAGAGCCGGAACCCGTTGGGAGGTTCTGGCCCGCCGCGGACAATAGTGATGAGCCCGCCGCCCCGCAACGGAGAAATTCTTAAGCTTCCGTAGAGAACCTAACGTCGACTATTGAGCGCGGCGGAGCAAAAGACTCGTGATGAGCGCCGTCATGACCGCCTGGCCATTCTGATTGACGGCAGCGACGCGGTATTTCAGGGCGCCGCGATCCGCCTTCGACCGCGACGGCGTCACCTCGACGATCTCCACGGTCGCGCGCAGCGTGTCGCCCGGGCGCACAGGCTTCAGCCAGCGCAGCTCGTCCATGCCGGGCCCGCCCATGTTGTGAGCAAGAAACCCGATCGAGTGAACGAGCCGAAAAGTAATCGCGAGCGTCTGGAAGCCGCTCGCAATGAGGCCGCCGAAGATCGATTTCTTGGCCGCTTCGATATCGAGGTGGAACGCTTGCGGGTCGTAGCGATGCGCGAACTCGATGATATCGGCATCGGTGAACGTGTAGCCGGCCGCACTCTCGAACCGGTCGCCTGGCTTGAAGTCGTCGAGATAGTAATCGCGCATGTCGATCAAAGCGCCTCCGCGATCGCCTTGCCCATCTCGGACGTCTTGGTCTTGCCGCCGATATCGGGCGTGCGCAGCGTCGTCTCGGCGATCACCTTCTCGATGGCGCCCACGACCGTGTCGGCCGCCTTCTGCTCGCCGAGATGCTCAAGCATCATGGCACCGGTCCAGATCTGGCCGATCGGGTTGGCGACGCCCTTGCCGGCGATGTCTGGTGCCGAGCCATGCACCGGCTCGAACATCGACGGGTGCGTCTTTTCCGGATTGATGTTGCCGCCAGGCGCAATGCCGATGCCCGCCGCGACCGCCGGCGCGAGATCGGAGAGGATGTCGCCGAAGAGGTTGCTCGCGACCACCACGTCGAACCAGTCGGGATGACGCACCATGTGCGAGCACAGGATGTCGATGTGGTACTGGTCCGTCTTGATGTCCGGATAGTTCTTCTTCATCTGCGCGAAGCGCTCGTCCCAGTACGGCATCGAGATGCTGATGCCGTTCGACTTGGTGGCCGATGTCACGTGCTTCTTCTTGCCGCGCTTCTTCGCCAGCTCGAAGGCATAGCGCATGATCCGGTCGCAGCCCTTGCGTGTGAACGCCGCCTGCTGAATCGCTACCTCGTCCTCGGTCCCCTCATAGAGGCGGCCGCCGACCGCCGAATACTCGCCTTCGACGTTCTCACGCACGATGACCATGTCGATGTCGGCAGGCCCCCTGCCCTTCAGCGGCGATTCGAGCCCCTTGAGCAGACGCACCGGACGCAGGTTGACGTACTGCATGAAACCGCGCCGGATCGGCACCAGCAGCCCCCAGAGCGAGACGTGGTCCGGCACGCCAGGAAAGCCGACCGCGCCGAGAAAGATTGCATTGAACGCGCGCAGCTGGTCGAGCCCATCTTCCGGCATCATACGGCCGGTCTTGGTGAACTTCTCGCACGACCAGTCGAATGTCTCAAATTTCAGTGCGAAGCCGAACTTGCGCGCCGCTGCCTCGATGACGCGGATGCCTTCGGGCACGACTTCCTTGCCGATACCGTCGCCCGGAATGGCGGCGATCTTGTACGTCTTGGCCATGAACGGGAGGTCCCCTGCACGCCGATTGAGGCGGCTAAACTAGGCAGGCGGCGCCCCCCGATCAACAGCGAAGGCAGGATTTAGTCCGCCGCGTCCATGACGAGGCGCTCGCGCTGCGCAGCCTCCCAGCCGATCATCGCCATCTTGCGCGGGCGGCCCCAGTGATAATGACTGATCGCGCCCGACTTGCGGATCACGCGGTGGCACGGAATCAGAAACGAGATCGGATTATCACCGACCGCCGAGCCGACTGCGCGCGCGGCCCCCGTAGCCCCGATCGCTGCGGCAAGCCCGTCATACGACACCAGCGCGCCCTGCGGGATGCGCAGCAGCGCCTCCCACACCTTGATCTGGAACGGCGAACCATAGAGAACAAGCTTCAGCTTCTCGCCGTCGTCGCGGCGCGGCGCGAAGATCGCCTGCCCCAGCCGCGCGATCTGCGCCTCGTCTTCGACGAAGCGGGCGAGCGGCCAGCGCGCGCGCATGTCGGCGAGGCAGGCGACACGGCCGTCCTCGCCCGCGAAGGCCATGCCGCAAATGCCGCGCGGCGTCGTCAGGATCAAGCAGTCTCCGAAAGGCGACTCGGCCCAGCCATAGGAAATCGTCAGCCCTGCGCCGCGTTGCTTGAACTCGCCCGGCGTCACCGCCTCGTGAGCGAGGAACAGGTCGTGCAAGCGGCTTGGGCCTGAGAGCCCGGCCTCGTGCGCCGCGTCGAGCACGCTCGACGACGCACTCAGGCATTCCTTGGCGCGGGCGAGCGTCAGGTATTGCAGGAACTTCTTCGGGCTCACGCCCACCCAGCGCGTGAACAGGCGCTGGAAATGGAATGGGCTGAGGCCGACAGAGGCGGCGACGTCGTCGAGCTCCGGCTGATCATCGACGCGATCGGCGATATAGGTGAGCGCCTTCTCGATGCGGGCGTAGTCGCTGGGCATGGTTGTCTCCGACTCAAATCAGTTTCCGCCAGACTAGGTCGCAGCGCAAGACTGCCCAACCCGCTTCTTGCGGCTGGAATCGAAGGAGTTTCGCAAGCGCGATCAATCCCTTGTTAGCTAGCCTCCCGATTCCCGAGGTGACTATGAACAAGCCCAGCACCGTGCTCGATTACAGCCGCCGCGTCGAGAAGGTGGTCGCCCATATCGCCGCCCATCTCGACGCGGCGCTGGATCTCGAAAAGTTGGCCGCGGTGGCGGCGTTCTCGCCCTGCCACTTTCACCGCATCTACCGGTACATCACCGGGGAGACCGCCGCGGACACGCTCCGCCGGCTGCGCCTCCATCGCGCCGCCGGAGAGCTGGTCCAGGAAAGGACACCCATCGCGAAGATCGCGCGGCGCGCCGGCTATGGCAGCGTCGCCGCGTTCACGCGCGCATTCGGTGCGGCCTATGGCATCGCGCCGGCGGCCTATCGAAGGCAGGGGCGCCTGGTCACCGCAGCATCTTCAACCCTCAATGAGGAGAGTCCCGTGTACGACGTCGAGATCCGCAAGTTTCAGCCGCTTCGCCTCGCCGCTTTGCGCCATGCCGGCTCCTACATGGAGATCGGCGGCACGTTCGACCGCCTGTTTGCCTGGGGTGCCGGTCGCGGCCTTGTCGGGCCGAAAACGCGATCCTTCGGCATCTATTATGACGACCCCGGCTCGGTGCCGGTCGACAAGTTACGTTCGGAGGCCGCCTTCACGATCGTCGACGACGTCAAGGTCGACGGCGACGTGCGCGCGATTACGCTGGAGGGCGGCCGCTATGCTGTGATCCAGCACGTGGGTCCGTATGCGGAACTCGAGCGCGCCTATTCCTGGCTCTATCGCGACTGGCTGCCGCAAAGCGGCGAGGAGGCGGCGAACCGCCCGACGTTCGAGGAGTACATCAAGGGTCCGAAGGACCTGCCGCCGGCAGAATGGCTCACCGAGGTCGCCTTGCCGCTCGCCGATCGCTAGGCAGAAAAAATGCCCGCCTGGCGCAAACCGGACGGGCACAAGTGGAGAGGTAATGCGATGGATGAGGCTGACGGATCCAGCTTGGGGGTTGGGGGCAAGCAGAACCTGACCGCCCCACCCACCGCTTCGCAATACTCCGCGAAGCGCCGATCCGTCGCAGTGATCCCCATCACACCGCATGGACTGAACTATCCACAACCCGGAAGGGTTCCCCGGCTCGGCCGCTACTCTTCCGAGGCGTATTGTCGCAAAACCGCTTAGGCCGGAACGCCGCCGCTCACTGCTGCGCGTCAACCGTAGCTAATCGAGGCGGCGTGCGTAATAGTGCAGCCCAGGCGCAGCCGGCGCACCATGCGAGGCGATCTCGCGGAAGCCGAGCGCGCGGTAGAGGCCGATCGCCTCGAGCATCGATTCATGCGTATCGAGCCGGATTGTCGCATAGCCGATCCGGGCGCCTTCGGCCATCATCGCGCGGGCGAGGCGTTCACCCAGACCGCGTCCGCGCGCCTCCGGGCGCACGTACAGACGCTTCATCTCGCAGGAACGATCATCGAAAGGGCGCAACGCAACGACGCCTAGCGCGCGCCCATCGGATTCAGCCAGCAGAATATGGCCTTTCGGCGCAGCGTACGCTCCGGGTAGCGTTGCCAGCTCCTGCTCGAAGTTCTGGAAGCACAGGCTGAACTGCAAGGACCGCGCATATTCGACAAACAGCGCCCTCACCGTCTCGATATCGGACGGCCGGTCCGCTGCCCGAATGGTGATGACCGCGCGCTCAGACATGGATCGCCCCCTATGGTGTCTTCGCGAGCTCGATCTGGTAGCGGATAAAGCCGCGGTTTTCCGCGACCTTGTCATAGAGCCGTCGCGCCGTGGCGTTGCTCTCATGCGTCATCCAGTAGACCCGGCAGCACTCGTTGGCGCGCGCCCAATCGCAGACCGCGGCGATTAGCGCACCGCCTACACCTTTTCCCCGGGCCGCTTCAGCGGTGAAGAGATCCTGAAGATAGCAGACGTCGGGCGATGAGGTGCTGACGTGCCGGAAGAAATGCGTGAAGCCGACGAGCTTGCCATCGAGCTTCGCGCCAAGGGCATGCATGCGCTTATCGGACTGAAACTCGTCCCACGCGCGGTCGTAGACCGATTGCGGCACCACGCGCTTATAGAAGGCGATATAGGCGCGGAACAGGGCCTCCCATTCGGCGCGGTCGGACGGCATGAGCTTGCCGATGCTGATCATGTCAGCGGCGCCGGGGATACATGAAGGCATTCTCCGCCTTAGGCATGCCGATATGCGGATAATAGGTCATCGCCTTGGGGGCGGAAAGCAGCAGGACCATCGAGTCGCCGACCGCTTCGCGGGTCTTGTCGATCAGCGCACGCCCGATCCCCTGCCGCTGGTATTCGCGGTCGACGGCAAGATCGGACAGGTAAGTACAGTAGGTGAAATCGCTCAACGAGCGGGCGACTCCGACCAGCTTGCCGCCTTCGCGCGCTGTGATGATCAGATTGCCGTGCTCCAGCATTTTGGCGATGCGGTCCGGCTCGTCCACTGGACGCCGCTCGGCTAGGCCTGAGCGCCGCAGCACGTCAACGAACTCGTTCGGTGTGAGTCCCTTCTCGATCTCGTAGGCAATTTTCCCGCTCATCCGCCGCTCTTGCGCTTAGGCGTCTACGGTCTTGTTCTGCGCCAGCCGCTCCTCCAGCCGGCGCTTGGCCTTGATCCATTCGCTGTCGACGATGGAGAACCACACGCTGTGGCGGATGCGCCCGCTGGCCGTGATCATGTGGTTGCGGAACGTGCCCTCCTCGACGGCGCCGAGCCGCGTGAGGGCCGCGCGCGACTGCCGGTTCAGCGAATCGGTCTTGAATTCGACGCGGATCGCGCCGAGGGTCTCGAAGGCATGGGTCAGCATCAGCAGCTTCGCCTCCGTGTTAATCGCCGTGCGCTGCCACGGCCGTCCGATCCACGTCCAGCCGATCTCGAGACGCCGGTTCGCCCTGTCGATATTGGCGAAGCGCGTGCTGCCGACGACCTTATTTGTGGCACGCTCGATCGTTGCGAACGGCAGCGCGGTTCCGGCGTCCTGCGCGTGCAGTGCCTCTTCGATGAAGTCGGCAAGCTCGCTGTCATTCGTCACCGGCTTGGGAAACCACTGCAGCAACTTGGGATCGAGAACCGCCGCCATCGGGCCGAGATGGCCACGCGACAGCGGCTCGAGAACGGCGTGCTCGCCGGTCAGCTTGATCGGTTCGATGCGCATGGTTTCCTCCATTCCCGGTTAGCCAGGTTTTGGCGCGGCATAGCGCGCCATGTACGCGCCTAGGGCCTGGTCCTCGGCGCGCGGTGCTGCCGTCAAGGCCGCGATGACGGCGCGGCGATCGGCGGCGTTGCGGTTCTGACTCAGTTTCAGCTTGCCCTCGAGGCGCGCGATCTCGATCTCGACGCCGACGATCCCGCGCAGCATGCCGTTCACATAGTCGGCGGGCAGGCCGTCGGTGCTCCACGGCGCCTCGCGTCCGGATTCGTATTGCTGCACGAGCTGCCGCACGATCTCCTCGAGCCGTGCCGGCTCATCGATCAGCCGCGCGCGGCCATAGACATGGACGGCAGAGTAGTTCCAGGTCGGCACCGACGGGTGCTGTCCGTACCAGGACGGCGAGATGTAGCCATGCGGCCCAAGGAACATGGCGAGCACCTCCGCGCCGTCGAGCGAACGCGCGTGCGGGTTGGCGCGCGCGAGATGCGCGACCAACGTTCCCTGCGGGCCCCGCGCGCGATCGACCATGATCGGCACGTGCGTCGCCACGATCCCGTTCGGCGTGGCGGAGACGAGCGCGCCGAAGCCGTAGTCCTCGATGAGCGCGTACAGCGTTTCGACGTTCTTCTCGGCAAAGACCGGCGGCACGAACATGATTTGCTCCTGCCCCCTCAGCCTTCCCAGAAGGGCTTGCGGATTTCGCGTTCGATCGCGCTGCGGCTCAGTCCGATGTCGCGCAGCAGATAATCGTCCAGCGAGGCCAGCCGGCGGCGCTCGCGCGCCCGCTCCTGCCAGATCACCAACCACAGCGCGCCGTGCCACACCAAGGCGACGGCCAACTCGGCCATGCTGAGGGCGAACAATGCCAGCCGGGCTAGTATCCCTTCGGCACTCCGCTGAGAAATTGTATGCATACAATCCTCCAGATCCCGCCAAAACTACGGACTATTCATAGTGACAATAAAGGCTACAGTTGACACAATACCGCTGTCAAATTAGATATTGTCACCATGACAAGTTGGTCGCCTAATCTGAACCAGAGCACCGGGCCGCGTTATGTGGCCATCGCCGACACCCTTGCCCGCGACATCG
>DATAAP010000439.1:0-9952 GCA_036260035.1 Alphaproteobacteria bacterium
CGGTCGCGACCGTCGGCGAGCTGCCCGACTACGACGCGATCATCATCGGCACGCCGACCCGCCACGGCAACATGGCGTCGCAGATGAAGAACTTCCTCGATCAGACCGGCGGGCTGTGGCTCCACGACAGGCTGGTCGGCAAGATCGGCAGCGTCTTCACCTCGACCGGCAGCCAGCATGGCGGCCAGGAGTCGACGATCCTGTCGACGCATGTCGTCCTGCTGCACCTCGGAATGCTGGTGGTCGGCCTGCCCTATTCGTTCAAAGGCCAGTTGCGCATGGACGAGATCACTGGATGCTCGCCCTACGGCGCCTCGACGCTTGCCGATGACGGCAATCAAGGCGACCGACAGCCATCGGTGAATGAACTGGCGGGCGCGCGGTTTCAGGGACGCTACGTAGCTGAGCTCGCCATGGCGCTGGCGATCGGCCGCGGCGCGGCCCGCAAGGCGATCGCCTAGCCGCTGCGCGCCATGAACCCGCCGGCTGCGTCTGCGCGCTCGCGCTGGCCGACTATTCTCCTCGTGGTCGGCGCCGGCGTCGTATCTGCGTTCCAAGTCGGCAAGGCGCCGCTGGCGCTCGCGGCCATCCAAGCCGATCTCGCCGCAAGTCTCGCGACCGCGTCTTGGCTGCTTTCGGCGTTTGCCATCGTCGGCGCCGCGACCGGCATCGTCGTCGGCGTGGCCGTCGATCGTGCCGGCGCCAGGCGAATGCTGCTCGGAGGTCTCGTCGTGCAGGGCTTCTGTTGCGTCGTCGGCGCGTCGGCAGATGGTATTTCTGTGCTGCTGGCTACGCGCGCAATCGAAGGGATCGGCTTTATCACGGTGACGGTGGCGGCGCCGGCGCTGATCGACGCCGTGTCGCCGCCGCGCGTTCTCGGACGCGCCATCGCCGTCTGGGGCACATTCATGCCAGTGGGATTTGGCTTGGTCATGCTTGGAGCGCCATTATTGACAGCGATCGGCTGGCGCGGCTTCTGGCTCATCAATGCAGCCATCCTCATCGGCTATGCAGGCCTGCTTGCGCTGACGACGATTCGCTCCATCCCGTCTGAGGGCGAGCGCAACCACGGCATCATGGACAATGTGGTAAAGACCCTGACCGCGCGCGGCCCATGGTTGCTCGCCGCCCTCATGGCGGCCTTTTCTGCCGCTTTTTTTGCGGTGTTCGGATTCCTGCCTTCGATCCTATCCGACCAGCTGCGCGTTGCGATCGAGACGGCCGGCCTGATGACCGCTGCCGCCGTGGCGGTCAATGCGATTGGCAACCTCGCATGCGGCCCGCTGATGGCTGCCGGCGTAAGACGGGACTACATCCTGTCTGTCGGGTTCGCGACGATGGCGCTGTGCGGCTTTGGGATTCTTGGCGGAGGACTCCCAGGGCCAGTAGCCTATGCCCTCTGCCTCGTGTTTTCCGTAGTCAGCGGCCTTGTGCCAGTAGCCCTCATCGAGGGAGCGTCGCGCTATGCGCCGCGCCCTAATCTCGTCGGCGCTACGGTCGGCTTCGTGATGCAAGGGAACAATATAGGCCTTGTCCTTGGCCCGGCGGGCGCCGGCGCGCTGGCCGGAGCTTTCGGCTGGCACGCGGTTTCCCTGCTTGTCGGCGCGCTGGGCCTTGCCGCAATCCTGCTCACGGCGGCCTTGCGGCCAAGACGCAAGTCTCTCGAGCCGGGCGGCTAAGCCGCCGCGCGCAGCGTTTCGCCGTAGACGCCGGCGAACCGGTTGGCGAGGAACACATCCAGCGGCACGTCTTCCTGGCGCACGAAGCCGCGCGATGACACGCGGCCGGCGAGCACGAGGTCGAGCAGCACGCATGCGCCCGCGGCCGTCGTGCGCTGGATCGCGGTCTCGTCCGGCCCGAGTCCGAGGATGATGCGGGAGAAGGTCTCCTGCACGAGGTGGCCGCCGCGCAGCCCCGACGCGGTCACCAGGATATGCACGACATCTTGCGGCGTCTCGGGCAGGGCCGCCTCGAAGATCTCCTTGAGCACACCCCGCTTGCGCGACAAGCCGAGATCCTCGAGCAGCAGCTTGAGCGTCTCGCAATGGCCCGGATAGCGGATCGTCTTGTAGTCGACGGAATCGACCTTGCCCGCGAGCGTCTCGCAAAGCGTGCCGAGCCCGCCCGAGGTGTTGAAGGCCTCGTATTCAACCCCATCGATCATGAGGGGCTCAAGGCCTTCGAGCGGCTGTAGCGAGACGAGCCTGCCTTCGCGCAGCGCCTCGCAGGGATTGCAGTATTCGTTGATCAATCCGTCGGTCGACCAGGTCAGATTGTACTTGAGCCGGTTGGCTGGATAGCGCGGCAGCGCGCCGACGCGCATCTTCACCGCCCGCGTCGCGTCGAAGCGCTTCGCAAGGTCGCCGGCGACGATGCCGACGAAGCCGGGCGCCAAGCCGCATTGCGGCACGAACGCCGTATTCGCGCCTTCAGCGATGGCACGGATGGCCTTGGTCGTGGCCACGTCCTCGGTCAGGTCAAAATAGTGGGCGTCCGCGTCGCGGGCGGCACGGGCGATCCCGGCATTCAGAAAGAAAGGCGCTGCGCTGATCACGGCGGCCTGCCCGCGGCAGGCGCTGTCGAGTTGCGCCGGATCGCTTGCGTCGAGCGTCAGGAACGTGGCGCCGACCGGCAGGCGCTGCGGCGGACTCTGATCGGCGAGCATGACGGCATAGCCGCGACTGCGAACGAGATTTGCGGCAATGGCGGTGCCGATCCGTCCGGCTCCGACGATTAGAATTCGCTTCATCTAGTCCCTCCGCAGGACGACGCAGGCTTGCGCAATGTGATGTCACGTTCTACTTGCCAAGCGTCACCCTTGAAGCAACACTCCGACGGATCGACGGTAACCATGACGATTCGTCGGCTCGACGAAACAGACGAGAAGCTGCTCGGGCTGCTCCGCGCCAATGCGCGCCTACCGGCGGCGGCTCTGGCGCGTGAGCTCGGCATCTCGCGCCCGGCGGTCCACGAGCGGATCAAGAAGCTGGAAAAGGCCGGTGTGATCCAGGGCTACACGATCGTCGCGGCAAAGACACCGACCACGGCTTTGCGGGCGCACGTCCTCGTCGGCCTCGACCCCAAGCTCCACGACCGCGCTATCGCTGCCCTACGCGCCTTCCGCGCGATCCGGCGGCTGCACACGGTCAGCGGCGATTTCGATCTGCTGCTGGAGCTGACCGCGACAACAGCGGAGGAGCTCGACGACGTGCTGACCCGGATCGGCCACGTCGCCGGAGTCAAACAGACCAAGACGTCGGTCCTGCTCTCGACCCGGCTCGACCGCGAGAATTAGATAGCGAAGGACTTGCCGTCCTCAGCTAGCTCGAACCCTTTCACGGTGTCCCGGTTCGCGAGCATCTCCGGCCCCATATGGGTCAGCACGATCGTGCGCGCCTTGAGCTCGTGGCGGCGCCGGCTCAGCGTGCCGTAATCGAGATGCTGCGGGATTTCCTTGTCATAACCCGACGATTCGACGATCAGCAGGTCGGCGCCGTCCGCCGCGCGCACGAGGCTGTCGCACCAGCCGGTATCGCCGGAATACGTCAATGTCTTGCCGCCGCAGGCGATACGCAGCGTGAAGGCTGGCGCGCCCGCGTTATGGGCGGCGACGAACGGCGTCACCTCGACCGGGCCGACGCGATGCATTCTTTCCGGCTCGATCTCGACGAGCTTCAGTTCGAATTTCTGCTGGATCTTCTCGGAGCCGGGGAACAGCGCCTTCATCGTATCGTGCAGCCGCTGCTTCAGGCCGACCGGGCCGACGATGGTCAATGGCGTCTTCCTGCGGCTGATGAGCTGGGCATCCAGGATGAAGAACGGCAATCCGCCGAAATGGTCGCCGTGCAGATGCGTGAGCAGGATCATCGCTATCGAGTTCGGCTCGACGCCGAATCGCCGCATCGCCACCAGTGAGGTGGCGCCGCAGTCGATCAGGAAGTTCTCGGCGCCGGTCGCAACATGGAAGCAGGTGTTGAAACGTCCGCCTGTGCCGAAAGCATCGCCGCTGCCAAGAAACGTAAGCCGCATGACATCCCTCTGCCGCCAAGTGCGAGGGGGATGGTATCAAACTGCGCCGACGCTTGGGACAGGCGAGAGTGCCGGCCGTGGAAAGGCGCGCCGCCAGACGGCCGCCAGCAGAAGCGCGAATACGAACGGCAGGAATGGCGGGCCGCCCATTCGGACGAGCGGCCAGGACACGGCGGCGCCGATCCAGACCGCGATCAGGATGGCCGTGTCGCCGGTCTGCCAGCCTTCGCGCAGACAGGCGTTGAGCATCCAGGCGACCGCGAAGACCAGCACGACGAGATCATAGTCGAAGACATAGGGCGTCATGAGCGGCAACGCGGCTGCAATGGATGCCCCGCGCCAGCTCAGCGCCGCGCCGCGATACCAGATCGCGCAGACCGCCGCGACAGCAACCAGCGCGCTCGCGACCTGGACGACGCGGGCCATGGCAGCGTCGAGGCCGAGAAGGCGGGCCGAGACATAGACCGAAGGCATGCGCTCCCACGGCAGCGAGCCGGTCTCCAGCAACGATGTCACATAGGAAAGGTTATCGAAGAAGGCGCGCCAAGGAGCGAGGCCGAGCACCGCGGCGCTTACGATCGCGAGCGCAACGGCAGTCGCCACAGCGCTCGCCAAGGCCCGCCAATGCCGTCCTGCGGCGAGTGCCATGAAGATGAGCGCTGCCAGGTGGGGCTTCCAGGTAAGCAGCCCGCAGAAGAAGCCCGCCAGCGCGGGCCGGCGATCCAGCTGCAGCAGGGCGGCGCCGATCAGGAAAGCGTTCATAAAGCCGTTCTGGGCGCTGATCATGCAGATCACCGAATAGGGAAAGATCAGCAGTGCCCATGTGTAGGCTTGCGTGTGGAACAAGCTCTGGATCAACCACGCCAACGCGACGAGCCATACAATGAGCCAGACCAGCTCGGCGACTTCCAGCGGCATTAGCCTCAGCGGCAATACCGCGAGCATGAAGGTCGGTGGATAGTGCCATGGCGTGAACTTCGCCGACGGTCCCAACACCGCCCGCTCAAGTTCGCGCATGTGCTCGGGATCATAGGCCAACTCCGGCGTTCCGCCGAGCGCGAGATGCGCCGCCGACCAGAAGGTGATGAAATCGTTGCTCGATTCTCGGTTGGCGAGGATGCGGAGCGGGTCCTCCCCGGAGACCACATAGAGGCCGGCCGCTAAGTAGAAGATGCTGATCGGCAGGAGGATCAGGAGAACCGCGAACCGGGCAGGGCCGATGCGATCAAGGCGCTCGACCAGCGTGCTCATGCTGCCTTTCCGATTGAGTGTTGGAGCGGCGGCGCCGCCCCCGCGAAGACGTGGCGCCAGACGAGCAGCATCAGAGCCGCCAGAAGCAGCGGCATGAGCGGCGGACCGCCGGCGAGCGAGATCACCCAGAACAGCGCCGGAGCAGCCCAGGCCGCAGCGAGAAGGAGATCGTTAGCCGGCCGAGACGCCTCGCTCATCTCCTGAAGCAGCAGCCATGCGAAGGGCAAGGTAAGAACGACGAGGTCGTAGTCGAAGGCATAGGGCGTTGCGAGCGGCAGGGCCAGCGCGAGGGCCGAGCCGCGCCAGGCCAGCGGTGCGCGCCGGTGCCAGATCGCACATACGAAGGTCACGGCGGCGACTGCCGCCGCGATCTGGAACAGACGACCTGCCGTCGCATCGAATCCCATCACGCGCGTGGCAGAGTAGACCGTGGGCATGCGGATCCATGGCAGCGCTCCCGAATCCAGAAGGCCGGTCAGGAATTCCAGATTAGTGAAGAAGGCACCCCAGACAGGCGTCCCGAGCACGGCCAGACTGGCGAGGATTATCGTGATGCTGGTGGCGACCGACGCTCCAAGCGCGTGCCAGTAGCGGCCGAACATCAAAGCCGGAAAGATCAGCGCCGCAAGGTGCGGCTTGAATGTCAGCAGGCCGAAAAGAATGCCTGCCACGGTGGGCCGGCTTTCAAGAGCCAGCAGCCCTCCGCCCAGCAGTGCGGCCGTGATGATGCCGTTCTGGCCACTCACGACGCACAGCGTCAGCCCTGGAAAGAGCAGCATCAGGGTGGCTAAAAGCGTGCTGCCGTAGAGGCGCCGGATAATCAGCCAGAACGCGATCAAGGGAACGAGCAGGAAGACCGCCAGCGCGGCAACGTAGGGAAGGTAGGCGAGCGGCAGGATCGCGAGCAGGAATGTCGGCGGATAGTGCCATGCCGTGACGTTGATCGGCGCGCCGGCGACCGCGATCTGATAGTCGTGGATTCTCTTGAGGTCGAACACCGCTTCAGGCGACCCGTCGAGCGCCAGCGCCGATGCCGACCAGAAGGCGACGAAGTCGCGTCCAAGCGGCAGGCCCGAGTTTATGAGCCCCGGCCCGTCAAGCCGCCATGCTGAGGCAAGGCCGGCGGACAGGTACACGAGGCCGAAAAGCACCCCGGCGAATGCCAGCGCAAATCGCCATTTTCCGAGCCGGCCCAGACCCATGGGAAAGTGCTGTTACTTGGATACGGTTGCAGGACCCTGCCAATTTCCGGTTGTCGTGCTTAAGGAAGCCTTACTCGCGTCCCCTCACCCGCCACATGGCTCGAGTCGTTTGCTTCGTGGACTGCTATGATTCGATGTACCCGAGTCGCCATGTGGCCACTGCGGCTCCGTAGGGGAGCTTAATGATTGCTTAAGCTTCGCAGCCGATGACTGGTCCTATGAGAGCATTCTCGTACCGTGATGCACGAGGCGTCGCCGTTATCGGGGCGCTCTCGCTGTATCTTGGGGCGATGCTTTGGTACGCACGCTTTCATCTGCTCGATGATGCGCTGATTCACCTTCGCTTGGCGGAGCTGCTGCTCACGCACGGCTTCGTCACGACCAACGGTCAGGCCGTGAGCTTCGGCACGTCCAGCCCCGTCTTTCTGCTGCTCACGGCGGGCCTCCATGCGGCCATCGAAAGCGATCTCACTACCAAAGCGATATCGGTGGCCGCGTATCTTACCTTCGTCGCCGGGCTCGTGGCCCTGGCCTGGCGCAGCGCAGCACTCGAACGGGCATGGTGGCTCGCGCTGGCGCTCGCGACGCTCTCGCCGATGGGCATACGCTGGCTCAGCGACGGCATGGAGACGAGCCTCTCCGCCCTGCTCGCGCTCGCGCTCGGTATCACTGCCATCCGTGCGGAGACGCGCGGCTCCTTGGATGCGCTGTGGCTCTGGCTGCTGGCCGCCGCGATCGTCGGCACGCGTGTCGAGGCGATTCTGCTGGTTCTCGTCGCTAGCGCGACGATGGCCGCCCGGAGCAACCTCCGGGGTGCGGCGGCGCTCGCAGCCGGCGGCGCAACGGGTCTGACAATCCTTTGGGCGATATTCGGGTCCATCCTGCCGGATCCCGCGCTGGCGAAGGCAACCGGCCTCGCTATGCCTGCCGCGTCGCTCGCCGGATTTGCGACATCGCTCGCCGGCGGCATGGGGTTCGCCGTCGGCTTGCTGGCTCTCTGGCTCGCCGGAGCGGCGATCAACTTCCGCACGCGCAGCGCAGCCCGTGCGGTGATCCTGCTTCCCAATCTCGCCCTGCTAGCGCTGTGGTGCATCGTCGCGGCGCGCGGCCAGTTCGTCCAGGGTATTCGGCATCTGTTGGCGCCACTCGTTTTCATGATTGCGGCCAACGCAGCGCTGCTTCGCGCCGTGGATTTCCGCGACCTTCGCGCACGCGTGGCGACCGCGCCGCGGCAGGCACTGGCGTGGACGGTTGCGGGGGTCATCGGGCTCGGCTTCACGGCCGAACTGGTGAAGTTTCACGCCATCGTCGAAAGCCGGACGGCGGCGTTCCTCGAGATGCGTGCACTCCAACTCGCAGCGCTCGAGGACGCGGAAGGCATCGCCTGGGATGTCGGTCACTTGATGTACTTCACCAAGGCGCAGGTCTGCGACGTCAGCGGCGTGGTCAACGGCCGGCAGGCCGCGATGGCCCCTGAGTCGCAGCGACTCGCGAACTGCCTCCAGCGCGACGTCGAATTTGTTTTCGTCACGCCGGACAACGCCGCCGAGCTCATCGAGCGGTCCGGGTCGCGCTTTGCGGACTGGCCCGTCTGCGGCCAGTACTTGTTCCAGAATGTCAGTACGACGTCTCCACACTTTCTCGCCGTGGCGCCAGCGCGCGCGGCGCAGATCTGTCCGCGGCTGCGCGGGGACGGCTCCCTGATCCGCGCAACGGCGCAGACGATGTAGCCGCCCGTCAGTCTAGGCGGTGACGGCGTCCTGGTTCACCGTGCTCTTCGCTATGTCGGTCAAGCGCTGATCGAGAGACTTCTTGGCCTCCAGAATCTCGTGCAGCACGCTCCTTTCAGCCGAGCGTCCGAGCTGGTCGGCGAGCGCCGTGATCGTCCCGTATGCCGCGATCTGATAGTGCAGGATCCGCTGCATCGAATCTATCAATCCCGCATCGGCCAGGTTGGGCGCCTTCAAGATCAAGCGCCACCGCTCCGATTCACTAAGCAGCGCCTGCATTGCCTGGTCGACATGCTCCAGCGGCGGCGCACCGCAGCGCTGTAGCAGTTCGTTCAAGCGCTGCTCGAACTGGCGCGACTCCGTCCGCTGCGCATTGAATGCCGCCTTGAGCACATCGTGATTGGCGCCGCCGGCAAAGCGCGGCAGAGCCTTTTCCAACTCCCGTTCGGAGCTGTGAAGCTCCTGCAGCTCGGCGACATACATGTCTTGAAAGCTGTTGATCTGCATGGTTGCCTCCGGAATCTTCATCCCCGGCAACGTGCGACGCCCGCGCGCGTTCCTGTCCTAGCGCTCTCCCCGATGCAGCGCGGGCATATGGCCGACTGCAATTGGAACAGCCAAGCTGGAATGCCGAGCACCGGAAGAACTGCACCCGAACAGCATTCAGGAGCGCCCGCCGGCGGAGGCGGTCCGCGCGAGCCGGCCGCCGCCAGCAGCTAACGGTCAGATCGCGAGCGCTTTGCGGTAGAGATCCAGCAGTTCGTCCTGCTCGTTGCGGTCGGCGGGCTCCAGCTTCCGCAGCTTGATCACCTGACGCATGATCTTTGTGTCGAAGCCGTTGCCCTTGGCCTCGGCATACACTTCGCGGATATCGGCGGCCAGCTCGCTCTTCTCGGTCTCGAGCCGCTCGATGCGTTCAACGAAGGATTTCAGTTTGGCCGCCGCGATCCCGCCCGTGCTGCTGCCGTCCGCCATTTGTTGCTCCGCGTACAAGAAGTCCACCGGAGCGCGTTCTATAGCGGTCACGCGACCTGCGGAGCAAGACGAAGCTGGGTGTGGATAAAGGGGATAGCGGGGATTGCCTGGCTAGTGCCGCTGCGATCCGCCCTGCGACTCGAACTTGCGCAGCTGCTCCGCGCTCGCCTCCTTCTGATACTTCGCCTTCCACTCCTCGTACGGCATGCCGTAGACCATCTCGCGCGATTCGTCCTTGGTCACGGCGACGCCCTTCGCCTCCGCAGCCTCGCGGTACCAGTTGGACAGGCAGTTGCGACAGAAGCCCGCGAGATTCATCAAATCGAGATTCTGGACGTCTGTGCGCTGGCGCAGATGGTCCACCAGACGGCGGAACGCGGCGGCTTCCAGCTCGGTCCGGGTACGGTCGTCCATAGAGCCTCCAAAATGCCTTGGTCAGGGACAATATAGGGATGCGGACCATACCGTGCAAAGCGCCACTATAGGGACCGGACCATGGCCATCGAACTAGCCGGCGAACGCGATCGCGAGGACCGCCAGGCGCGCGATCTGCGCCAGTACCGGCTCCTCGCCACGGGCCTGCTCGGCATCTTCGTGGCGCTCTTCGCGGCGATGCAGATCGTGCCGCAGACCTTCTGGACGCAATTGCTGCGCGCTGGCGCGGAGGCCGCCATCGTCGGCGGACTCGCCGACTGGTTTGCCGTGACGGCGCTGTTCCGCCGGCCGCTCGGCCTGCCGATCCCGCACACCGCGATCGTGCCGCGG
>DATAAP010000440.1:0-10723 GCA_036260035.1 Alphaproteobacteria bacterium
GCGCGCGAGGTCGCCGCCATCGCCGCGGCGGCCGGCATCGCCGGCTACGGCGGCACCATGTTCGAGGGCGGCATCGCGATTGCTGCCGGCCTCCACCTCGTCGCATCGACACCGAACATCGCGCTGGGCGCCGAGTTTTACACGTCCACGTATGTCATGGGCGTCGAGGTTTTGGCGAACCCCATTCGCATCGCGCACGGCAAGACGCTTGTGCCGACCGGGCCGGGCCTCGGCATCGCCGTCGACGAGGACGCGGTTCGTCGCATTGCCGTCGCGGCATATGCCTAGGCGGATGCCAGGGCGGGCACTACGCGGCAATTTCCGCTTGTGAGGGGTGGGGCGTTCTGTATCGTTACGTTCAAAGAAGCCCCGCCCGGCCGATGGCGCGTGGCGGCGCGCGATGATGGGAGACGGCAGATGACGAACACGATACGGCGCGCCTGCGCCGCGGCATGCATGACTCTGGCATTCGCGGCTAGCGGTGCCATCGCGCAGACGCTGAAGCTGGGCCTTTCCTCGGAGCCGACAGCGATCGATCCGCACTATCACGAGCTTACGCCGAATATTGCGTTGAGCCACCACATCTTCGAGACGCTGACGCGTACCGATGCGGACCTCAAGATCCAGCCGCGCCTAGCCGTCTCGTGGACCAACCGCGACGACCGCACCTGGGTGTTCAAGCTGCGCGAGGGCGTCAAGTTCACCAACGGCGCGCCGTTCACCGCCGACGACGTGATCTATTCGTTCTGCCGCATCCTCAACAACGAGACCGCGGTCTCCGCCTCCTTCACGGACCCGATCAAGAACATGGAGAAGGTCACGAAGGACGGCGACCACACACTGGTGATCGTCACGAAGAGTGCCGAGCCGCTCCTGCTGAGCGAGCTGTCGCAGACATTCATCATGTCCAAGGCTGCAGTTAAGGTGGACAAGGTTGTCTTCGATCCGGGGACGAGGTGTGGCGTCACGACACCTTGGCCGACGGTGGCCCAGTTCAATGACGGTTCGCTCGCGATCGGCACGGGACCCTATGCCCTGAAGTCCTACACCAAAGGCGGCGCCATCGAGCTCGTGCGCAACGACTCCTATTGGGGCGAGAAGCCGCACTGGGCCGAGCTGCGGCTATCCGCCGTGCCGAATGCGGGCCCCCGCCTCGCCGGACTGCTCGCCGGCGATTTCGACCTCATTGAGAATCCGGCGGCGCGCGACCTCGGCCGCATTCGCGGCAACGAGCGCTTCGCGCATGTGGTCCGGCCGTCGAACCGCGTCATATTCTTGCAGCTCGACCAGCGCGAGGAGAGCCCGTTCGTCCGCTCCGACAAGGGCAACCCAATGCGCGACGTGCGCGTGCGCCGGGCGATGTCGATGGCGATCGACCGCAAAGCGATCGTCCAGCGCATCATGGACAATGCGGCCGCACCCGCGAACCAGTTCCTGCCCGGCGAGATGTTCGGCGCCATGCCGGATGCGCCGGAGCTCTCCTACGATCCGCAGGGCGCCAAGAAGCTGCTGGCGGACGCCGGTTATCCGAACGGCTTCCAGGTGACCTTGCACGCGACCAACGACCGCTACATCAATGACGGCCAGATCGCGCAGGCAATCGCGCAGTACCTGGCGCAGATCGGCATCAGGACGGAGGTCGACGCGATGACCCGCTCGATCTTCTTCGGCCGGCGCTCGAAGCGGGAATTCTCGTTCTCTATGGGCGGCTGGGGCTCGACGACCGGCGAAGCGTCATCGTTCTTGCGGCAATGGGTCGCGACGACGGACAAGGATAGCGGCCTCGGCCTCTCGAACTATGGCGCGTTCTCGGATCCCGTGTTCGACAAGATCATCGCGGAGGCGATCAAGACGATCGACAGCGGTAAGCGCGAGGCCCTGCTGCGCGAGGCGGGCAAGCGCGCCATGGAGCAGATGTCCCACATCCCGATCCATTTCGAGAGCACGATCTGGGCCTTCCGCAAGGGCATCGAGTACAAGGGCCGCGCCGACCAGATGACGCTTGCCACGGATATCCGGCCGCGCGGCTAGCCGCGCCGGCCTTGGATGCGGGACAATGGCTGAACGGGCGCTGTGACCCTGTTCATCGTCAGGCGCCTGCTGCAGGCGGCGTTCGTGCTGCTGATGGTCTCGCTCGTCGTCTTCTTCGCGGTCTATGCCGTCGGCGATCCCGTCGAGCTCCTCGTCAGCGCAGACGCGAGCGCCGCCGAGCGCGCGCTCGCCATACAGCGCCTGGGCCTCGACCGGCCGGCCTGGGAACAATACCTGGGATTCCTGGGCAACGCGCTGCGCGGCGATCTTGGGCGCTCTTTCGTACACGGGACTCCAGCGCTCGAGCTGATCGTGCAGCGCATCCCCGCGACATTCGAGCTAGTCGTGCTGGCGCTGATCGTTGCGCTCGCCTTAGGCCTGCCGCTCGGCCTCGTCGCGGGACTCAATCCGGAGCGCCGCGTCGGCCGCGTCATCATGACCGGTTCGATCTTCGGCTACTCGCTGCCGAACTTCTGGCAGGGCATGATGTTCCTGCTGCTGTTCTCGGTCTGGCTGGGGCTGCTGCCGACCTCGGGCCGCGGCGAGACGGTCGATGTGCTCGGCATCAAGCTCAGCCTGTTTACTGCCGACGGCCTGCGCCACATGCTGATGCCGGCGCTGAACCTATCGCTCGCGAATATCGCACTGGTGATCCGACTCACGGCTGCCGGCGCGGTCGAGGCGCGCGCTCAGGACTACGTCCGCTTCGCGCGGGCAAAGGGCGTGCGTCATTCGCGCATCGTACGCCGGCACATCCTGCGCAACATCCTGATCCCGGTGGTGACGGTGATGGGGCTCGAATTCGGCTCGTTGATCGCCTATTCGACGATTACGGAGACGGTGTTCGCCTGGCCGGGCATGGGTAAGCTGCTGATCGATTCGATCTACCAGCTCGACCGGCCCGTGGTGGTCGCCTACGTCATGCTGGTCACGCTCCTCTTTGTGGTCGTCAACCTCCTCGTCGATTTGCTGTACGCCGCGCTCGACCCGCGCGTGCAGGTGCTCGAGCCGGCCGCATGAGCACGCGCATCGACTCATCGACGTTAGGCATGATGGACACGCCGCTCCGGGCGGCGATGCTGAAGCGTATCCGCAGCCGTCCCACGGCAATCGGCGCAGGCGCCGCCCTTGCAGTCATGGTGGCGCTCGCGCTGTTCGCGCCGCTGCTGGCCCCGCAGAACCCCTACGATCTGACCGGCCTCTCGATCATGAACAACCGGCTCGAGCCGGGCTCCGTCGGAATGAACGGCGTGACATATTGGCTCGGCACCGACGCGCAGGGCCGCGACATGCTGTCCGCCATCCTCTACGGACTCCGCATCAGCCTCGTGGTCGGCCTGCTGGCGACGGCCGGGGCCGCTGCTATCGGCATCACCGTCGGACTTCTCGCCGGCTATGTCGGCGGTCTTGTCGAGACGCTGCTGATGCGCCTAGTCGACTTCTTCCTGGGCTTCCCGACGCTGCTCGTCGCCCTGGTGCTGCTGGCAATGATCGGCCGCGGCGTCGACAAGGTCGTGCTGGCGATCGTGCTGGTGCAATGGGCGAACTATGCGCGGCTGGTGCGCGGCTCGGTCCTGGTGGAGCGACGCAAGGAATATGTCGAGGCCGCGCAGAATCTCGGTTTCTCGCGCGCGCGCATAATGTTGATCCACATCCTGCCGAACTGCCTCGGCCCCATGCTCGTGTTCGCGACCATCCAGGTCGCAACCACCATCGCGCTCGAGGCGACGCTGTCGTTCCTCGGCGTCGGCGTTCCGGTGACGGAGCCGTCGCTCGGCCTGCTGATCGCGAACGGGTTCGAGCACCTGCTCTCGGGCGAGTATTGGATCAGCTTCTACCCAGGCGTCGCCCTGCTGATCCTGATCTTCTCGATCAACCTCGTCGGCGACCGCCTGCGCGAGAGCCTCGATCCGCGGCGGCGGGCATGAGTGCCACGCTGCTCGAAGTCCGCAACCTGCACACCGTTTTCCATGCGGAAAAGGGCGCCTTTGCCGCCGTGAACGACGTGAGCTTTTCGGTGGGTCGTGGCGAAATCCTCGGCCTCGTCGGCGAGTCCGGGTCCGGCAAGTCAGTGACCGGCCTGTCGATCATGGGGCTGATCGACCCGCCGGGCGAGATCGTTGCGGGCGAGATCCTGTTCAAGGGCGAGGATCTGCGGCGGAAGTCGGCATCGGAGATGCGCCTGCTGCGTGGCGACCGCATCGCGATGATCTTCCAGGACCCGCTGATGACCTTGAACCCGGTCCTGCGCATCGGCGAGCAGATGACCGAGGCGATCACCGAGCACGCCGCGATCCACCGGGCCGAGGCGCTGCGGCGTGCAGCCGAAGCGCTGGCCCAGGTCGGCATTCCGTCGCCCGAGGCGCGCCTGCGCGGCTATCCGCACGAGCTGTCCGGCGGCATGCGGCAGCGCGTGGCGATCGCGATCGCGATGCTGAACAAGCCTGACCTCATCATCGCCGACGAGCCGACGACGGCACTCGACGTGACGATCCAGGCCCAGATTCTTTACGAGATGCAGCGGTTAGTGCGCGCGAGCGGCACGTCGATGATTTGGATCACCCACGATCTCGGTGTCATCGCCGGGCTCGCCGACCGCGTGGCGGTCATGTATGCGGGGCGCATCGTCGAGACCGGCACGGTCGACGAAATCCTCGATTCGCCGCGCCATCCTTATACACAGGGCCTGCTGCGGTCCGTGCCCTCGGCGAACCGGCCGGGCGACCGTCTCGCGCAGATCGAGGGCATGTCGCCCAGCCTGGCGGCGCGGCCGCCCGGCTGCGCCTTTCATCCGCGCTGCCCGCGCGCCCTCGATATCTGCCGCCACGACGATCCGGCGCCGACGGCAGTGGACTCCCGCCGGAGCTGGCGCTGCCACAACCCGGCTCCCGCAGGCGTGGCGGTGCCCGCATGAGCGAAGCCGCAACCGCTGCGCTGATCGAGCTCAGCGCCGTGCGCAAGCGCTTCGAGCGCCGGCCCGATGTCGCGGAGCGGCTGCTCGCGCTGGCCGGACGGCCGATTGAGCGGCGCGTCGTGCGCGCGGTCGACGGGGTCGACCTCGCGATCCACCGCGGCGAGGTGGTGGGGCTCGTCGGCGAGTCGGGCTGCGGCAAGTCGACGCTCGGCCGCATGGCGGCCGGCATCCTGGCCCCCACCGCCGGCGAGATCCGCTATCGCGGCCGCGCGGTCACGAACCTGCCGCCGCCGGACCGCATGTCCTATGTGCTCGGCGTGCAGATGATCTTCCAGGATCCTTATGCGTCGCTGAACCCGCGCCACCCGGTGCGCCGCATTGTCGGCGAGGCGCTGCATGTGCATCGGCTGGCGCCGTCACGGGAGATTCCCGAGCGCGTCGATCGCGCGCTCGAGGAAGTCGGGCTCGACCGCAGCTATCGCAGCCGCTATCCGCATCAATTCTCCGGCGGGCAGCGGCAGCGCATCGGCATTGCGCGCGCGCTCGCGGTCGAGCCGGAGATGCTCGTCTGCGATGAGCCTGTCGCGGCGCTCGACGTTTCGATCCAGGCGCAGATCATCAACCTGTTCATGGACCTGCGCGAGCGGCGCGGCCTTACCTACCTGTTCATCAGCCACGATCTCGGCCTGGTGCGGCACATCTCCGACCGGGTGGCGATCATGTATCTCGGGCGCATCGTCGAGATGAGTCCGGCCGCGGAACTCTTCGCGAGCCCGAACCATCCCTACACTCAGGCGCTGCTTGCGGAGATTCCGAGCGTCGGCCGGCGGAGGCGAACCTTCCGGCCAATTCAGGGCGAGATCCCGTCGCCGCTGAACCCGCCATCGGGCTGCGCCTTCCACCCGCGCTGTCCGCATGCGATGCCACTCTGCCGCACCGAGGCGCCGCCGCTCGCCGCGATCGCGCCCGGACGCATCTCTGCCTGCCATCTCAACGACGCCACATGATTCGAGCTGCCATGTCGCTTGCCGAACTCGCACGCCCGGGCCGGAACGCAATTCCGTATGTCGATGCCGGCAATCCGGATCGGCCGCTGACCTTGCATGTCTACCGGCCAACATCGTACACGCCCGCTCAGCCGGTCGTGCTGGTGCAGCATGGGGTTCTACGCAATGGCGACGCGTATCGCGACTTCTGGATCCCGGCCGCTGACCGCTACGGGCTGCTCGTCGTGGCGCCGACCTTTTCGAACGAGGCGTATCCGTCGCCGGACTCCTACAATAATGGCCTCGCCCGCGATTCCGGCGGCGCCTTGCGGCCGCATGGGCAGTGGGCCTATGCCGCGCTTGCTCGCGTGTGGCGGCAGCTGCAGGAGGACGGCATCACGACACGCGCGCGCGCCCATCTGTTCGGCCATTCGGCCGGCGGCCAGTTCGTGCACCGGCTGCTCGCCACCCAGGCTCACGATTGCATCGAGACGGCGATCGCCGGCAATCCTGGCTGGTACACGCTGCCGACGCTCGATCGGCCGTTCCCGGAAGGGCTCGGCGGCATCAGCCTCGACGAAGATCATTTGCGGCGGTTTCTCGGATTTCCGCTTATCATTCTCGCTGGCGACCAGGACACCGCCACCAGCGATACGCATTTGCCGTCGCACGAAGAGGCCCTACGCCAAGGACCGCACCGCTTCGCCCGCGCGCAGTACTACGTCGAATTCGGACGCAAGGAGGCGGCGCGCCTTGGCGTCCCCTTCGCCTGGCGGCTGCAGGTGGTGCCGGGGATCGGCCACGACGGCGAAGCGATGTCAGCTGTTGCCGCGAGCCTGTGGTTCGACGGAAAGCTGCCGGACGCGGCCGAACTGAAGCGCCTTGCGGGTCAGCGCGCCGCCTGATCAGGCGATCAGACTGGCAATTTGATGCGGACGCGCAGCCCGTCGAGGGGTGAATCCCCGAGCGTGATCTCGCCGCCATGGCCGCGGACGAAGTCGCGCGCGATGGTCAGGCCGAGGCCGACGCCGCCGGTCGCGACATTGCGCGAGGCATCGAGCCGGTAGAACGGCTTGAAAACGTCCTCGCGCGCGTGCGCCGGGATGCCCGGGCCGTTGTCGTCGATCGTGATCTCAACCGAGCGGCCGCGCCGCGCTGCCTTGATCTCGACTTTGGTGCCGTGGCGAACGGCGTTGGCGATCAGGTTGTCGAAGCAGCGCTTGGCCGCCTGCGGCCGCAACGGCACGACGAGATCGCCCTCGGTCTCAAGCTCGACGGCCTCGCCCTCGCGCCGGCGGGCGGCGGCGAGATCGCTGATCAGGCGGCCGAGATCGAGCGACTCCGGCTGCTCCTCGCCCTCACCGCGCACGAAGGCGAGGTAGGAGTCGACCATGCGCTCCATGTCGGCGACGTCGGATTTCAAACCGGGTACCGAAGGATGGCTGTCGCCGAACATGGCGAGCTCCAGCTTCATGCGCGTCAGCGGCGTGCGCAGATCGTGGCTGATGCCGGCCAGCATCTCCGTGCGCTGCTGCAGGAAGCGGCGGATGCGCTCGCGCATGACGATGAAGGCGGCCGCGGCCTGCCGCACCTCCGCCGCGCCGGCGGGGCGGAAATCGGAGACGTCGCGGCCCTTGCCGAACTCCTCTGCGGCCTCGGCGAGGCGGCGGATCGGCCGCACCTGGTTGCGCATGAACACCGATGCGATGGCGAGGAAGATGAACGAGGTGCCGACGATCCACATCAGGTAGATGTAGACGGTCGAGGTGAAGACGCGCTCGCGCTGCGCGCGCACATGCAGGACGCCGTCGGGAAGCTGCACGTCGATCAGGACGATGCGCGGCTGGCTCCAGACATCGAGGAAAAAGGGGCGGCGGACCCGTTCATTCATCGCCCTGACCAGCAGCCGCTCGAGAATGCCCGAGCCGGACTCGGGGCCGGTGCGCGGAAGGATCGCGCCTGGCTCGAATTGCAGCTCGAGGCCGGTGGTGCTCAGCGAGGCGAAGGCGACCCAGTCGCGCGCCTCGTTCTCCGGATAGCGGCTGAGGAGCTGCACGACCATGCCGACATCGCCCGCGAGGCCCGCGGCCAGGCGCCGCGTCACGGTCTCCCACACGCGGTCGTAGAAGATGAACCCGGCAATGAGCTGCACGAAGACGAGCGGCGCCACGATAATGATGAGGGCGCGGCCGAACAGGCTGCGGGGCAAGTAGCGTTTGAGCACGCTCCAGCCTACCTCAATCGACGCGCAGCAAATAGCCCGCGCCACGCGCGGTCTGGATGAACCGCGGCAGTTTCGGATCCGCCTCGATCTTGCGCCGCAGCCGTGTAACCTGGACGTCCACCGTGCGCTCGCCCCCGGAAATGCGCGACAGCCGCAGCAGGTCGCCGCGCTTCACGGCCTCACCGGCGTGCTGGGCGAGGACCTTGAGGAGCGACGTCTCGGCGGCGGTCAGCCGGATCAGCGCATTGCCGCGATGCAGCTCCTCGCGCTTGAGGTCGAAACGGAAATCGCCGAACCGCACCTCGTCCCCGACCGCGGCGGGGGCCGGCGGGGTCCGGCGCAGGATATTGCGCACGCGCAGCAGCAGCTCGTCCGGTTCGAACGGTTTGACCAGGTAGTCGTCAGCCCCTCCGGACAGGCCGGCGATGCGGTCGGCCGGCTCGCCCATGGCCGTGAGCAGGAGGATCGGCACCTCGCTTGCGGCGCGCAGGCGCTTGGTCAGTTCGAGCCCGCTCTCGCCGGGCATCATGACGTCCAGGATCAGCAGATCGAACGCGATGGAATCGAACCGCGCGATCGCCTCCTTGGCGTCTGCCGCCGTGGTGACGCGGAAGCCGTGCCGCGTCAGGAACTGCTGCAGCAGGCCGCGCAGGCGGACATCGTCATCGGCGACCAGGATGTGGGCGGCGTCGTCCATCGCGCGAGTATAGGAAGCGGGGGCGCCTCGTCGCTATGCCGGCGATCAACGCCCGCGGGCCGGCGGGGGCGCGGTTCCGGAGGCGCGGGCGCGGTCGGTCTCGTCGATGAGGCCGAGCAGAACCTTCTTATAGCCCTCGACCGCCGCAGCACCCGCGGCACGATACGCGGCAGCGACGCGCGCGCGCTGGTTCTCGGTCAGCTGACGCTCGAGCTCGATCCCGGTCGGGGTGAGTTCCAGACGGCGCTCGCGCCGGTCGGTCGGGCCGGGCTTGTGGGCGACATAGCCCTCGCGCAGAAGCTGGCCGAGAACGCGGCTCAAGCTCTGCTTGGTGATGCGCAGAATGGCGAGCAGTTCGCCGACGCGGATGCCGGGATAGCGGCCGACGAAATAGATGACGCGGTGATGTGCCCGGCCGAAGCCCAGTTTGGCAAGAATGGCGTCCGGCCCGGCCGTGAAATCGCGGTAGGCGTAGAACAGCAATTCAATGCCTTGGCGCAGCTCCTCGTCGCGCAGATAGAGCTGGTGGACGCCGGGTTTCAGGTCAGCCATGGTGGGCACCGGGGGGTCGCGACTGTGTCAGCATCTCTGACATATATGCGATTCCCGCATCCGGGGTATACGTCAGCCATGTTGACATATTTTGGCTGATGTGTTTCCTCTATAGGGCGTTTTGCGCAATGGAAGTTCGCCTCAGGGCTGTTTAAGGCAAGGAAAGAACCAATGGCTCCCCAGCTCATTCCCTTCGACGACCGCGACGGCTTTATCTGGTTCAACGGCAAGCTGATCCCCTGGCGCGACGCGAAGGTCCATGTCCTGACCCATGGGCTGCACTACGCGAGCGCCGTTTTCGAGGGCGAGCGAGCCTATAACGGCCACGTATTCAAATCGCGCGAGCACAGCGAGCGGCTGATCAATTCCGGCAAGATCCTTGGTTTCGACGTGCCCTACACGGCCGAGCAGCTCGACCGCGCCAAGATCGAGACGATGAAGGCCAACAACCTGACCGACTGCTATGTGCGCCCGATCGCCTGGCGCGGCTCGGAGATGATGGGCGTATCGGCGCAGGCGACGAAGATCAACGTCGCGGTCTGCGTATGGCCGTGGCCGTCCTACTTCTCGCCGGAGCTGCGCGAGAAGGGCATCCGCCTCACCATGGCGCGGTGGCAGCGTCCGGCGCCGAACACGGCACCCACCGCCGCGAAGGCGACCGGCCTCTACATGATCTGCACCATCTCCAAGCACGAGGCGGAGGCGCAGGGTTATCAGGATGCGCTGATGCTCGACTGGCGCGGCCAGATCGCCGAGGCGACCGGCGCCAACGTCTTCATCGTCATCAACGGCGAGATCCACACGCCGAAGCCCGACTGCTTCCTCGACGGCATCACGCGCCGCACGGTCATGGATCTCGCGCGCCAGCGCCAGTACCGCATCCACGAGCGCGCGATCATGCCCGAAGAGCTCGGTCGCGCGCAGGAAGTGTTCCTCACCGGCACTGCCGCGGAAGTGACGCCGGTCGGAGAGATCGCGCAGTACAAGTTCAAGCCGGGCGAGATTACCAAGAACCTGATGGACGACTACTCGAAGCTCGTCCGCACCCCGCCCGCGAAGGCGGCGTGAGCTCAGGTTTATCGATCACGTAAGAAGGGCGGCTGCCTGGGCGCCCTTTTTACTTCTCCACCCACCGTGCCGCGGCAGCATCGTCCTTGGCGTCGGCGTCGACCCATTTGGCGCCCTGGTCAGTGTCTTCGAGTTTCCAGAACGGCGCCTGGGTCTTGAGCCAATCGATCAGGAAGCGGCACGGTGGGTGGAGAAGTAAAAAGGGCGCCCAGGCAGCCGCCCTTCTTACGTGATCGATAAACCTGAGCTCA
>DATAAP010000441.1:0-1655 GCA_036260035.1 Alphaproteobacteria bacterium
CGCGATCGGGCAGGTTGCGCGTGCGCGCGGCGAAGATGGCGACCAGCGGTTCGGCCTTCAGCGGTATGACATCCAACTGACGCTCGCTGACGGGCAAGCTCACAATGCCGAGGTCGATCTCATTGCGCAGGATGCGTTCCACGACGCCGGTAGTGGTGCCTGTCGTTACGATCAGCTCGATGCTGGGCTGCTCGCGCCGGAGCCGCTGCAGCACCGGCGGGAGATGGTAGATCAGCGCCGTGGTGCTGGAGCCGATCCGCACTTGGCCGAGCCAGCCGTCACGATGCCGGCGCATGGCAGCTATGAGGCGGTCAGTCTCCTGCTGGATGCGCCGCGCGTGATCGATCAGCTCACGGCCCGCTGCGGTGGCGAACGCGCGCTTGCCGAGCCGATCCACGAGCCGCACGCCAAGACGCGTCTCAAGCTCCCGGATCTGCAAGCTAATCGTCGGCTGCGCCAGGTTGAGGCGTTTGGCGGCGCGCGTAAAGCTGCCTTGCGCAACCACCTCGACGAGGGCGCGGAGATGATCCGGGTTGACGCTGCGCATTGCCATCTCCAATGCAAACGATTTAGACAATAAATTTGCACAATAACGGATTCGGCGCCATCTCCTGCGCATCGCAGGCCGGCAAACGGCCGCGGCATGAGCACAGAATGGAGATGATCATGAGCTCGCTAGCATGGGGGCTGGCGGACGCACTTGCGCCGGCCAGCAAGAAGGCAAGACCCAGCCTCTGGCTGCGCTTCATCGAAGCGCAGCAGGCCAAGGCGGCCCGCGTGGTTCGCGCGCATATCGCCACTATGAGCGACGCCGAGCTGGCGCGCTTCGGCTGGACCGAACATCAGATCCGCGCCTTACGCACCGGCAACCGGACGGCAAACGGCACGCAAGGAGAAGTGTCATGATGCAGGCGACAACAACAGGCGAGCACATCGCTGGCGCCCACATTCGGCGGGCGGTGCAGCGCGAGATGATGCTGGCGCTGTGGCGCGTGACGACGTCGTCCATCGCTGGAGCGGCATCAGCCTATCTCGAGTGGCGGCGGAAGAAGCGTGCAGTTGCGGAGCTGCACGACCTGAGCGATCGCATGCTGAAGGACATTGGCGTCGAGCGCCATGACATCGAGCGCATCGTACGCAGCGGTCAAGAACGCGGCCAAATCAGCAGGTGACCGTCAGGGCCACTTCACGACGGGCGGCAGCGACGAGAGAATCGACTCGACGTTGCCGCCGGTCTTCAGGCCGAACGTGGTGCCGCGATCGTAGAGCAGATTGAACTCCACATAACGCCCGCGCCGCACGAGCTGCTCCTCACGCTGGGCTTCCGTCCAGGGTTTCGTGTAGTTGCGTCGCACGAGCTCCGGGTAGACCTGCAGGAAGGCCCGGCCGACGTCCTGGGTGAAGGCGAACGCGGCCGGCCAGCCGCCCTCTGTCTCTGACGGCGTCAGGTAGTCGTAGAAGAGGCCGCCGATGCCGCGCATCTCGCCGCGATGCGGGAGAAAGCAATACTCATCGCACCATCGCTTGTAGCGCGCGTAGTCGGCTACGGCGTGCGGACGGCACGCCGCTTCCATTGCGGCGTGGAACGCGATCGTGTCGGCATCCACCTGCGTGCGCCGCGCGTCCAGCATCGGCGTCAGGTCCGCACCGCCGCC
>DATAAP010000442.1:0-6811 GCA_036260035.1 Alphaproteobacteria bacterium
ATGCCGAGATCGCGCTTGATCGAGGACAGCATGAGGTCGCCGAGCTGGCCAAATACGCTAATCAGTACGCCGAGCGCCACGCGGTGATGCAGCGCCTCCAGCGGCGTGCCCACGAAGATCGCGCCGGACAGCAGCGCCACCAGCATCGTCGTCAGCACAAGCGCGCCGGCCGCGCCGGAGACCGTCTTGTTGGGGCTGGTGTGCGGCAGCAGCTTCGGCCCGCCGAGCGATTTGCCGACGCAGAAGGCGAACACGTCGTTGAGGCCGACCGCGAGCAGTATGAGAAGAATCAGCGGGCGGTAGTGCCAGTCATTCGCCATGTAGGCGAGATGGCCAAGCGCCGAACCGAACAGCAGAAACGCGAACACGGCGAGCCCGACGCGTTGGATATAGCCGCCGGGGCGATCGAGCGGGATCGAGCAGATAGCAATGAGGCCGACCGCGAGCGGCGTAATCGCGACGAAAAAGCCGTACCAATGGTCGAGGGCCGCGAACGCCTGGAACAGGATGCCGAGCACCACGAAGGCGCTGACGATGCGCTCGCGGAACAAGCCGGTAACGCGCGCGTATTCGTTGTAGCAGAGTAACGCGAGCGCGGTTGTCGCGGCGATCGTCCAACCAGCACCCGCCAGGACCGGCACGATCAGCAACGGGATGATCACCGCCCACGACGCGGTGCGCAGCCACAGCTCGCGCCGCAGCGGCGGCGATATCGCGCCCGCGGCGGAGAGGATTACGATAGCCGCCGCGGCGAGCAGCAGCAGCGACACGCAGCCCAGCGCGATCCACTGCGTCACCGCATGGTCGAAGGCGTGCTGCCATCCCCACAGGCGCTCGGCCGTCATGCGCCGCTCCGCAGCGCGCGCGCAATCCGCGTGAGCCGGCGCAATGCAGTGGCCGCCGCACCCGCCGTGATGATCGCCAGCGCTATGGCAGGCAGCCCGCAGCCGCCAACGTCGACCGCGATCTGCACAAGACTGGCAACGCCGCAGAGCACGGCGACGGCCGTGGCGACGAACATGCGTTGCTGCTTGGCCATCGGCCCGCAGAATTCCGCGCGCGCCCCGGCCGCGACGCCAAGCGCCCGCACATAGGCTGTCGCCATCGCCGCCGTGGCGGCGGCGAATCCCAGAAGCTCGTCGCCGCCGACCGCGTAGCCGAGCCCGATCAACGTGGCGCTGTCCGAGACGCGGTCCGGCACCTCGTTGAACAGCTCGCCGAGCCGCGAGGCGGTGCCGGAGGCCAGCGCCACCATCCCGTCTAGCATGTTCGCCAGCAGCCGGAGCTGGATCAGCGCTGCCGCCGCGAACCAGGCGAGCGCTTCAACTGATCCGGCGTACGGCGTCAGCGCGAACGCTAGCCCGGCGAGCATGCCGGCGGTCATGCCGGCCACCGAAATCGCGTTGGCGGTGACCTTGCGTCGGCTCAGCCACTCCGCGGCCATCTGGAAAATCCGCAGCTCCCGCGCGGCGATGGGCCGGCGGTTGCGGACCGGGTCGGAAGTGGCGTCTTGCATCGGGCGATTCGTCGCCCGATTACCTACCACAATTGTGGCAATTCAGGGTTGCTCGCGCACGCGGACGCCCCGACTACGCGGCGAGAAGCTGCAGGCTCTCGTCCGCGAACTCGTGCTCGCCCGCGGCGAGCAGGCGCCGCAGCTCGTTGCGGGCGCGGTTGACGCGCGATTTGACCGTGCCGACCGCGCAGCCGCAGATCTCGGCCGCCTCGCCGTAACTCAAGCCGGCCGCGGCGACCATCAGGAGCACCTCGCGATGCTCCGGGCTGAGCTTCAGCAGCGCGCGGCGGATCTCGCTAATCGCGATCGAATCATACTGGCTCGGGCCGACGCTCGCCGCCGAGTCCGGCAGATCCTCGATCGGCATCGCCTCGTGGCGGCGGCGACGCAGGCCGCTGACATGCTGGTTGCGCAGGATCGTGCACAGCCAGGCGAGCATGTTGGTGCCGGGCGTGAAGCTGCGATGGGCGCGCAGCGCGCGGACGATCGTGTCCTGCAACAGGTCCTCCGCCGCCTCGCGGTTGCGAGTCAGCACGCGCGCGAAAGCCTGCAGCCGCGGCACCACCTTCAGCATCTCCGCACGGAACTCTTCGCTCGCATCCTCATGCGAATGCGTTCCGATTGTGGCGATGACGGGGTGCGTAGCCATGCGCGTGCTCCGTGGTTGTTCTTTCTGGCGCCGGCCTGAGCCAACGACCAGTTGCGGAGCTTGGAACGTGAAGCGTGACGGATTGTTCCGTGCGTTGCGCTAAGCCGATGGTTTACCACGCAAAAGCAATACGATTGATCAGGCCGCCGCGCGCATCGCCAGCTCTTTCTGCATCTGTATGGCAGCGAAAGTGGCGTTGTCCGCAAGGCGCACATCCCACCTTGCCACGGCGCGGTATCCAGCAGCCTCGTAGAGCGGCACGCCGGTGAGAGTGGCGAACAGAGTAGAGCAACCGCAGTCCGCCTGCCGCCCTTCGCGCTCGACGTGCTCCAGAAGATGGCGCCCAAAACCGCGCCGCGTCCATTTCGGATGGACGAACATGGCGCGCACCAGCATTGCATCGGACGGCACGGCCGGACGTGCCGGTTGCCCGTGGCAATCCAGCATCACGCCAGGTTGCTTGCCGCTTTGCGTCCCGGCGCGGATCCAGCCGGCGCATGCGGCGAGCTCGCCGGATCGCTCGATTACGTAGTAAGTGCCTCCGGCGATCAGCGTCATGTCGACTGTCGGATAGTGTCGCGCGATCGAATCGATCACGGCGGGCCCGTAAGCGGAGACCCCAATGCCCCAGAGCGACGCGAGATGCACATAGCGGATCGCGTCCGCATCTGCCGCTGTTGCCGCGCGTAGAGTGAAGCCGGGTGCGAGAGGACAGGCGCATGTCATGGGCGGCGAAATAATGCCGCCGGTTGAATTAGTCCAACTAATTGATATGATAAAGGCAATAAAGATTTCTTATCATGCGTCTCCTCGACCCAGACCTGCTGCGTGCGTTCGTCGCGGTTTGCGACAGCGGCAGTTTTACGGCGGCGGCCCGCCTAGTTCATCGCACTCAGGCCGCCGTGAGCATGCAGATCAAACGGCTGGAGGAGCTTGCCGGCTGCCCGCTGCTGGAGCGCAGCCCGCACCGCATCGAGCTGACCCCGAAGGGCGAACTGCTGCTGATGCATGCGCGGCGCATTCTCCGCGCCAATAGCGAAGCGGTCGCGGCCATGGAACAGGCGGCCATCGAGGGCCATGTCGTGCTCGGCATCCCGCCCGACTATGCGGGCCGCGCGCTGCCCGCGATCCTCGCGCGCTTCGCCGCGCGCTATCCGCGCGTGACCGTGGAAGTCCTCTGCCACCAGTCGAAGGATCTTATCCCGATGATCGAGAACGGTGCGGTCGATCTCGGCTTCGTCACCGAAGGCGAAGGCAAGGGCCACGGCGTCATCGTGCATCGCGAGCCGTGCCTTTGGATGACCTCGACGAAGGCCGATCCGCACCTGCTCTCGCCGGTTCCGCTTGTCCTGGATTACGACGGCTGCACGTTGCGGCGCTGGGCGATCGAGGGCCTCACCCGCATGGGACGCGATTATCGCATTGCCTTCACGACGCCCAGCATCGCGGCGATGCAGGCCGCCGTGCGCGCGGGCCTCGCCGTCACCGTGATCGCTCAGAGCAGCCTTGCGCAAGGCATGCGGGCGCTGACCGAGGACGAAGGATTTCCGAAGCTGCCGGAGCTCGAGCTGCGGTTGCAGCGGACCCGCGTGAGGCAGCTGCCGATCTTCGACGAGCTTGAGAAGTTCCTGATCGCCGAGCTGCCGGGGCAATTCGCGGTGGCGGTCTGATCAAAGGTCCCCGAGGCGGAAGAACACGGCAACCTGGCGCGGATACGCGTTGCGATCGATGCTCGGGTTCAGCCGGAACGGCTGCGCCGCGCGCACGGCGCGCAGGAAGCTCTCGATCGCAAGGCGGTACGAGTCCTGCTGCCGGGCGAGCAATGCGTCATAGCCGCCGATCATCGTGGCCGGGTCCCATGGATCGTTCTTGCCGAAGGGCGGCTCCAGCATCCCGTCGGCGCGCAGCGTAAAGTAGCCGCGGAAGACGACGTGCTGGTAGCGCGGATCGCGATAGTTGAGCAGCCAGAACGGCAGGATCTGCGCCAGCAGGAAGTCCTTTTCGTCCTGTTTTGCCGGGCCTTCGCTGCCGGGCTTTGGCAGCGACGCGATCACGTTCGCGCCGCCGCCGGTGCTGAGCTCGGCCCTTGCGGCCGGTGGTGCGGGCGGCGCTGCGGGCCCCGGCGTGGGCGCCGGCCCGGCGCTGTCGAATCCATCGCGCAGCCTGACGCCGGCGCGCGCGGGGCCCGGCGGCGGGCTCGAGCGCTCCGCGAGCGGCGCGGTCTCGAGCTGCGGCGGCGGCGGGCGCTCGGTCACCGGCAGATCCGGGATCGCCGTCTCGGCCTGCTTGGTCGGTTCGGGCGACGGCTGCGGCGGCGCATCCGGCTTCGCCTCGACAATGACGACCTCGACCGCGGTCTCCTTCGGGGCCGCAGGGGTCATGTCCAGGCGCAGATTCAGGAACAGCAGCGCTACCGCAACGACGTGCAGCAGCAGCGACACAACGCCGCCGGTCGCAAGCTCGCGCCGCGTCTGCGGGGATGAAGGGATCGTCCGCGCGTTCATAGTGGGTGCTGCGGATAGTATATAGGCCCGCTTAACCGCCGCTAAACAGACGTTAATTCGCGCTCGAAGACCGTTAGCCGCTTGGCAGCACCTCAGAGTTGGTGACGCACGAACATGACGGCGCCGACCAAAGCGGAGCAATGCCGACGGCCCTGACGGCGCTGGACCAGCGCTGAAAATCGGACTGTTCGGCATGACGGCTGACACCCTGCTCCGCGGCGCCCCGCCGGGCCTCATTAACGGCGTTCCGGACATAAAAACTTGGCGTGTCTTCACCGAGTTCGGCCTACGTGGCGATCAGCGCGATCAGCAGGCCTAGGATGGCCAGACCAAGCCGGCCCACGAACGACACTGTGAGCCACGCGGCGGCTCCGAGCACGGCCCATCCGATGCCGACAATGACGAACAGAACGCCTCTCGAGAATCGCGCGGAAACATGGTCTGCAAATCCTGGGCGTGATCGGTCCCAGGCTCAAAGCCACCGTGGCGTCGCCCTTAGTCCAGCTCGACGAGCCGGTCGGGCAGCTCGTTGACGTCGGCGGCGGCGCGCGGAAAGTGCGCCGCCAGGATGTCGGCGACGGACTCGATCGCGGTCGTGAAGCCGTCGGCGATACGGCCCTCGCGCACCGCCGCGGTGAAGCCGGCGACGACCGCATCCCAGGTACCGGGCGGCACGCGCGCGTTGATCCCTTCGTCCGCGATCAGTTCGACGCGATGCTCGGCGACGGCGACGAACAGCAGCACGCCAGCGCGATCGCGCGTGCGATGCAGGCCGCGCATCAGGAACTGCTCGCGCGCGCGGCGCGTGACGCGCTCCGTCTTCACGCGATCCGGCACAAGCCCCACCGCCACGCGCTGCCACGACAGCAGCAGGGCCAGGACGATGAAGGCGCCGAGCTGCAGCGCATAGAGTTCGGCAAATCCATGTGCGAGATTGAAAAGCCACAGCACGCCCGGCAGCGCGAGGGCGACCGCGGCCGCAATCAGGATCGGAATGACCAGATAGGTGTCGGCGCGCCGCGCGATCACTGTCACGAACTCGCCGGCGGTACGCTGCTCCGCCTTGCGCACTGCGATTGCGATGCGCCTGCGGTCCTCTTCGGAAAGGAAGCTCATGGCCTCACCATCGGCCTGAGGCGCCGCCGCCGCCGAACGAGCCGCCGCCTCCAGAGAAGCCGCCGCTGCTGCCTCCGCCGCCCCAACCGCCCCTGCGGCCGCCCCAGCCGCCGCCGGGCAGGAATACCGGCGCGCCCCACGCACCGCGCCGTGCGCCGCGGCTGTAGCCGTTGAAGATCACCATGAAGACGAAGAAGGCGATGATCATCAGGATCGGTATGATCGACGGGTCGACTTGGCGGCGCTGCGCCGCCGGCTTCGGCTGATAGGTGCCTTCGATCGAGCCGAGGATGGCCAGTGTCCCCTGCACCACGCCTCCTTCCATGTCGCCGGCGCGAAAGCGCGGGATGATCTCCTGGAAGATGATGGCGCTGGCGCGCGCATCTGGCAGCGCGCCTTCGAGCCCATAACCCACCTCAATGCGCACCAGCCGCTCTTTGGGAGCCACGACCAGGATCGCACCGTTGTTGCGGTCCGCCTGGCCGAGCTTCCAGGCGCGCCCGAGCTGCACGCCGTAATCGGCGATGTCGTAGCCCTGCAGCGAGGCGAGCGTCACCACGACCACCTGGTTGCTGGTCTTGCGCTCGTGCTCGGCGAGCAACTCGGTGAGCTTGCTCTCGGTCGACGGCGACAGGATGTTCGCCTGGTCGACCACGCGGCCACTCAGCGGCGGGAATTGCGGCGCGGCGAAGGCCGATGCCATCAGCCACAGCAGCGCCGCGACAACAGACCAGATTGTCGTCCTCGGGCTTGGTCCGAGGACCCGGCGGCGGTCCGTGCGCGAGAGGCGGTATCGAGCGGAGAAGACCGACCCGCGGGTCGAGCCCGCGGGAGACCATCCTCCCGTTGATTTGGCCGGTTGCATGCAGCAGATGACCGCTACGACTTCCGGCCGAAATCGACGCGCGGCGCCTGCTCGGCGCCGGGCTGCGCCTGGAAATTCTCCTTCACCTTGGCGTCGCGGTAGAGGATCGAGGCCCAGATCACGCCCGGGAAGGTGCGGATCTCGGTGTTATAGGCCTGCAC
>DATAAP010000443.1:0-5034 GCA_036260035.1 Alphaproteobacteria bacterium
TCAATTAGGTTCATGCGGTTGGCGATCTCCTCGAGGCAGGCGATGTTGATCCCCTGGCGGTCTTCTTTCTTCTGCACGAACTGCGAGGCGTCGAGCAGCGACCGGTGCGTGCCGGTGTCGAGCCAGGCGAAGCCGCGGCCCATCAGCTCGACCTCCAGCTCGCCCAACTCGAGATAGTGGTTGTTGATGTCGGTGATCTCCAACTCGCCGCGCGCCGACGGCTTGACGTCGGCGGCAATGTCGAGCACGCGGTTGTCATAGAAGTAGAGGCCGGTCACCGCATAACGCGAGGGCGGGAGCTTCGGCTTCTCGATGATGCGCACCGGCCGGCCGGCGCTGTCGAGTTCGACCACGCCGTAACGCTCGGGATCGTTGACCTGATAGCCGAACACGGTGGCGCCGCGCGGCCGCTGCGCTGCGCGGCGCAGCTTCTCCGTCAGCCCCTGGCCGAAGAACAGATTGTCGCCGAGGACGAGCGCGCAGGAATCGCGGCCGACGAAATCGCGGCCGATGATGAAGGCCTGTGCGAGCCCCTCAGGCCGCGGCTGCACCGCGTAGGAGAGCTGGATGCCCCACTGCTCGCCGTCGCCCAGCAGCCCCATGAACTGCCACTGATCTTCTGGCGTGGTGATGATCAGGATGTCACGGATGCCGGCGAGCATCAGGACCGACAACGGATAGTAGATCATCGGCTTGTCGTAGACCGGCAGGAGCTGCTTGCAGACCGCCTGCGTCAGCGGATAGAGCCGCGTGCCGGCACCGCCGGCGAGCACGATGCCTTTCATCGTCGCGCCGCCCCAAGCCCGAGTCTCTCGCCGCCATAGCCGGCCCAGCCGGCGGCTGCCTCGTGCTCCATGTACCAGCGCACGGTCTTGGCGAGCGCGCTCTCGAACGTCTCGGCCGGTCGCCAGCCCAGCTCGCGCGCAATCTTGCTGGTGTCAAGCGCATAGCGGAAATCGTGACCCGGCCGGTCGGCGACGAACTCGATCAGCTTGCGCAAGTGCCGCGCGCCGGGACGCGCCGCTTCGATTAGGTCGCAGATGGTCTGCACGACCTGCAGGTTGGTGCGCTCGCTGCCGCCGCCGATATTGTAGCTCTCGCCGAGCCTGCCGCAGGTGAGGACGAGCCACAGGCCCCGCGCATGGTCGTCGACATAGAGCCAGTCGCGGATATTGGCGCCCGTACCGTAGACCGGCAGCCTCTCGCCTCTCAGCGCCTTACGGATGGTGAGTGGGATCAGCTTCTCGGGGAACTGCCACGGCCCGTAATTGTTGGAGGCGTTGGTCATCACCACCGGCAAGCCGTAGGTCTTGTGCCAGGCGCGCACGAGATGATCAGCGGATGCCTTGCTCGCGGCGTAAGGCGAGTTCGGCGTATAGACGCCGTTCTCGACCGAGGCGGGATCATCCTTGGTCAGGGAGCCGAACACCTCGTCGGTGGAGACATGATGGAACCGGAATTGCTCGCGCCGTGTGGCGGGCAGGGCGGACCAGTATTCCCGCGCGGCGTCGAGCAGAGTCGCGGTCCCGACGATATTGGTCTCGATGAAAGCCGCCGGGCGGTCGATCGAGCGGTCGACATGCGTCTCGGCCGCGATGTTGACGATCGCGTCCGGCTGGTGCGTGGCAATGATCGCCTGCATCGCGCGCGCATCGGCGATGTCGGCCTTCTCAAAGACATAGCGTGGCGAGCGCGCCACATCTCCCAGCGCCGCCGGATTCGCCGCATAGGTCAACTTGTCGACATTGACAACGGATGCATCGGAATGGCGGTGGACGTGGCGGATGAAGGCGGAGCCGATGAAGCCCGCACCGCCGGTGACGAGGACCTTCATGCGATGGGCTCCGCAAGCTCGGAGAGGCGCGGCAATTTGCGGTCGCGTTCGGAGAGCACGGCATGCGCCGGATCGACCGGCCAGGAGATGCCAAGCGCGGGGTCGTTCCACAGGATGCCGCCCTCGTGCGCAGGCGCGTAGTCGCGGTTGACCTTGTACAAAACTTCGGTGTCGACCTTGAGCGTGCAGAAACCGTGGGCGAAGCCTTCGGGGATGAGGATCATCTTGCCGTTCTCCGCCGACAGCTCGACACCGACGTGGCGGCCGTAGGTGGGCGAGCCGGGCCTGATGTCGACGGCCACGTCGAAGATAGCGCCGCGCACTACACGCACTAGTTTCGCTTGTGCATGCGGTGGCCGCTGAAAGTGCAAGCCGCGGACCGTACCCGCGGGGCGCGACAGCGATTGGTTGTCCTGGACGAAATCGGCGACGAGCCCGGCTTCGGCGAAGCGGCGGCGGCTGAACGTCTCGGCGAAGAAGCCACGCGGGTCGGTGAAGCGCCGCGGCGTGATCAGCTTAACCTCAGGAATGGCAAGCGCCGCAAACTCCATCTAGGGGCTCTCCGCCGCGAGGCGCGATGCTGACGCCGGCAGTTCAATCATTTCGATCCCACTCTCCGGCAACGCAAGCATGGGAAGGTTAACGAAATCCGAACGATGCACGGTCAGCCGGGGAGTGGGCGCCGGCAGCGCCAGTTCAGATGGTTGCGCCAGATGCGGTGCACCGGCGCGAACAGGGCCGCATAGCCCGGGTTGTATTGCGCCGTGATGGCGAGGTGCCACTCCATATTGAAGGCGAGTAAGGCCAGCAGGACAGCGCGCGTGCGAGGAATGCGCGGCTCGCGCAGCAGCCAGCGGGTGATCCTTAAGCCGGGGAACAGCCTTTCCACGCCGTGGCCGGCCTCCCGTCGCATGATCGCTAGGTATCGCTCGTTCGGGGTGCGGTCGCGCCACATCATGACCTCCGGCACCTCGTGAGAACCACCGTCGAGCGCCACGATCGAGCAGAACGCAAGGTCGAAAGCGAACGTATCCAGCAGCGGCAGCGCCTTCTTCGCCATCGCCGTCCGGTAGACCGCGAACAGCCGACTCATGTCGCAATTGCCCCATCCGGAAAGGAGGAGAGCAAGCCGGTCTTCGACCGTGCCTTTGATCGGATAGGTGCCCGTAGAGGGCCCGAGCCGCTCGCCGCCGCGCATGAATTCGGCGCGGGAGATCGACGCTGCGAGCGACGGGTCGGCATCGAGTGCGGCAACGTTGGCGGCAGCGTAGTCCGGACCCCAGCGGTCGTCGCCAGCCGCCCACATGAAATAGGGTGTTTCGGCATGGCTCAACAGGAAACCGAAATTGCCACTGTACCCGAGGTTTTGTGGCTGCCGGACGACCGTGACGCGGCTGTCCTTAGCGGCGTACTGCTCCGCGATATCCGCCGTATTGTCGGTCGATGCATCGTCGGAAATGACGATGCGGAGATCCGTGAAGGTCTGCGCCAATAGCGATTCGAGCGCGGCCCGCAGCGTCTGCGCGTTGTTATAGACCGGCATGCCGATGGTCAGCCTGGCCATCGGTGTCGATCCTAAATTGTTGTCGGATTCTTGGCTACGCCAGACCGCGCATAGCCGGCGGAATTCAGCTGGGGAAGGCCTGGTGCAGGGCCATAATCTGCTCGGCGTTAAGGAATCGGGTCTCGCGGCCTGTGAGCAGGAGATAGAGACGCGCCGTCTCTTCGAGCTCCTCCGCATTGTAGACGGCGTCGTCGAGCGACTTGCCGGCGACGACCGGACCGTGATTGGCCAGCAGCATGGCGTGGTGGCCGCGTGCGCAGGCCCGAACCGCGTCGGCCAGCGCCAAATCGCCGGGGCGATAGTAGGGGAGGAGCGGCAGCTTGCCGATCCGCATTACATAGTAGGCGGTGATAGGCGGCAGCACGTCGTCTTCGTTGTCGTGGCACAGGCACGAGACCGCGACCGAGTGCGTCGAATGCAGGTGGACGATGCCGGTGGCCGAGGGCCGCTCTTGGTACATCGCCAGATGCAGGAAGGATTCCTTGGACGGCTTGTCGCCTGAGACATGTTTGCCGTCCAGGCCCACCTTAGAGATTCGCGCGGGATCGAGCCGGCCGAGGCACGAATTGGTCGGCGTGATCAGGAAGCCGTCCGGCAGCCGCACGCTGATATTGCCGGAGCTGCCATGGGCGTAGCGGCGCTGGTAGAGCGCCTCGCCGTGGCGGGCGATGGCGTCGCGGAGCTGCGTCTCGTTCATGCCAGGACCTCGAAAGCCTTCAGGAAGAAATCACGCGCGCCGAAATTGCCGGATTTCAGCGCCAGCAGTAGCGGCCTATCGCCGAGGCTGGCGGTCCACGGCACGCCGGGCGCAATCTCGGGCCCGATGCGTAGTGCGGTGACGCCGAGTTTCGCGACCACGGCACCCGATGTCTCGCCGCCCGCGACAACCAACCGGCGCACCCCAATATCGACCAGGCCCTCGGCGATCTTCGCCAAAGTCTGCTCGATCAACGCACCGGCCTGCTCGCGCCCGAGCTTCGCATGCACCTGCGCCACCTTTTCCGGCGGCGCGCTGGCATAGATCAGCACCGGGCCCTGAGCCAGCTTCGGCCGCGCCCAGGCGACGGCTTTATCCACGGCATGCCCGGTCAGGGACAAGGAATCGAGATAGAGAGCGGGATGGCGCTCGGCCATCGCCGCGATCTGGCCGAGCGTGGCCTCCGAGCAGCTGCCCGCGATCACCGCTGCCGCGCCGTCGATGCGCGGCAGGGTGCCGGCGCGTGCCGCCGCGGCGCTGGGCTTCAAGTTGGCCGGTAGGCCCATCGCCACGCCCGAGCCGCCGGTGACGAGCTTGAGGTCTGCGCAGGCCTTGCCGATCGTGCGCAGATGCGCATCGCTGGTGGCGTCGACGATCGCATGCCGCACGCCACTGGCGCGCAGGGCCGCGAAGGCCGCGCGGATCGCCTCGGCGCCTTCGTCGACGGTCGTGTAGGGCACGAGCCCCACTTTGTGCTGCGTCTGCGCGCCGAGCACGCGCACGAGATTGGCATCCGTCATCGGCGTGAGCGGGTGGTTGCGCATGCCGGATTCGGAAAGCAGCACGTTGCCGACGAACAGGTAGCCGCGGAAGATCGTGCGCGCATTCGCGGGGAAGGCCGGGCACGCGATGGTGAAGTCGGCACCGAGCGCGTCGAGC
>DATAAP010000444.1:0-22946 GCA_036260035.1 Alphaproteobacteria bacterium
ATGCGGCGGTGCTGGTCGAGAAGCTGCGGTCGAGCAGCTCCTTGACTGTCTTCTCCACGTTCACCGACGCGGCGATGATGCCGGCCTTCTGCAGCACTTCGCCGGCCGCCTGGATCGTGCGCTGCTGCGCGTTGCCGATCGCCGAGTTGCGGAGGTCGGTGCGCTCCAGCTGGCGGGCCGCGACAGCGTCATCGATGTTCGCCGCCTTCACCAGCGCGGCGCGCAGCGCGTCGGGGCTGCGGACCGCCGTGTTGCGCGCGGCTTCGTACGCCTTCAGCACGCGGCGGATCGTGTCGTCATGCGCGGACATGAAATCCTCGCGCACGTTCAACACGCCGTAGGTGTTGAGGTACGGGTCGCGGAACAGCAGGCGCGACTTCGCGACCAGCTCGCTCTGCGCCATCATCGGGTCGAGCCCCGACCACGCGTCAACCTCGCCCTTCTCGAGCGCGACGCGGCCTTCGGCGTGCGGCATGGCGACGATGGTCACGTCCTTCTCGCCTAGCCCGGCGCCATCGAGCGCGCGCATCAGAAAGATATGCGGGTCGGTGCCTTTGGTGACAGCGATCTTCTTGCCCTTGAGGTCGGAGACCGCCTTCAGGGGCGAGTTCTGCGGCACCACCAGTGCCGTCCATTCCGGACGCGAGAAGACGTAGATTGACTTGATCGGCGTGCCGGTCACGCGCTCCATCAGCGCTGCGGCGCCGGCGGAGGAACCGAAGTCGATCGCGTTGGTGCGCAAGCCTTCCAGCGCCTTATTGCTGCCGGCGCTCTGAGTCCACTCGATCGCGATGCCGTCCTTGGCGAACTCGGTCTCGAGCAGCTTCTGGTCCTTGAGGATCAGGCTGACCGGATTGTAGGTCGCCCAGTCCATGCGGATCTTCTTCAGCTCGGCGGCCGACGCGGTCGCCGCCGTGCCGAATGCAAACGCCAGCGCCATTGCTGACGTCAAGATTACCTTCTTGAATTCCATAATGTTCCCCCAATGGATCTGCGGACATCGCAGAGCGCGCACAACCGCTAAGGTCGGCGGGGGATCATCTTCCAGAAAGCTTAAAAGGAGCTTACATCCTCAAGTAGCTGAGCGCCGCAATCAGCAAACACGTGGCGCTGCACAACTGCCGCGACGCGCCATGGGCGCGTCGGCACCTGACGGACAAGTCTCAACAATCGTGCACTAGCGGCGAACGCTGGTGGCAACCGTGTAGCGGTCTGAGGCCGGGGTCTGCAGCGTGTTCAGCCAGACTCCCGCCCCGATTGCGACGACCAGAACGGCCGCAACGCCAAGAATGATCTCGCGCATGGTATCTCCCGCCTGGCGCAATGCCCTTGTTGCTTCTTGTGGCCCTATCTTAGCAATAAGTAGGGGTTTATCAAGCGTTTAGGGGCGCCTGGGGCAGTACGCTGATACCAGCCAATAAGATGTGCAGCGTGGCATACGGCGCTCGCGCTGCGCAGCCGGAGTGCTGGCGCTATGCGATGTCATCGGCGTGTGGCGGCCTCCGTCGAATCGTGCCGACGGCGCTAGGCGCGAAAAGGGCTAGATCCGTCCTGCGCCGCGTCAGGCGCATGCCGGTCTGCGACATATCCACGCGCCAATACGCAAGCTGCTCGCTCTCGCGGACATACTCGGTCGAGAAGAAGAAGCGCACAGCCGTTCCTTGCCGTTCGCGTGTGGAGACACGGGCTTTATCGTCGCGCAATTGGTTTTGCGCAGGCGAAGACGCCACCGGCTCGGATCATCTGTGAGCTCGACGCCGGTGAGATGCGTGAGGTCGGCGAAGGGTTCTCGGAAATGCCGGGCCGACGACCGGCCGAAGTGTCCGATCTGGTGGCGCCGTTAGCCCTGAGTCCGCTTTCTCAGCGCACCAAGGCGGGTCAACGCGCTGTGGCGCTCTTGAGGAAGGCGAGCAGGTCCTCGCGGTCGGCGTCCTGCGATAGTCCGCCATACATTTTGGTGCCGGGCACGAAGGCTTCGGCGTCTTTGAGGTAGGCGTCGAGCGTGGCGTCATCCCAGACGATGCCGGATTTCTTCAGCGCCTCGGAATAGCTGTAGTCCGGCACCGAGCCGGCGACGCGGCCGAAAATGCCATGCAGGCGCGGGCCCGCGCGGTTGCGGCCGTTGGCGTCCAGCGTGTGGCAGCTCGCGCATTTGCGCCAGAGCTGCTCGCCGCGTGCCGGATCGCCCGCGGCGGCAGGCAGGGCGCACAGCAAGATCGCGGCGATTGCGGCACCGACCGCCGGCACAGCGGATCCGGGCAGCTGCACCTGCATCGTGAGGGCGCTGAGCGGCGCCGGTGTGGTGATCGCCCGCTCAGTGCGTCTCATTCGGCGGCCTTCTTTGAACGTCGGGCATTGCGCTATCCGCTCCTCCAGGCCAACTCTTCGTCGACATGCAAGCACGATCGCGACCTTGCTGAAAAGGAGTCAGATGGTGTGGCAGCGCAGCCGCGCCCGGCCGGCCGTACCGACTGGGCGAAGGTGGCGATGCTCGGGCTTCTAGCCGGCTTCGCTGAGCGAATGCTTCCCAACCTGATGAGCGGCACCTCGCGCCGCGAGAACGCCGCCGAAGCCGTGATCGATGCGGCCAAGCGTGCCAAGGCGGCAGCCGCGAAGTCATAGCATCGTTGCAAGGCCGAAGCGCGCGAGCACTGGCCTCGGTGCTAAGGCTAGTGCTCCTGCCTTTCGTCATCCTCGACCAGCTCTAGGGTGACGACGGCGCCGTTGATCATCAGCTTGCCCGCGTTCTCGAAGTTGACCGTGATGCGCTGGCCGATGACGGACTGCACCTGGCCGATGCCCCAGTCGGGGCGGTCAGGGTGGCGCACGAAGGCGCCAGGCGACAGGCGGCTCATGGGTTCCGTCCGGGTTCATAATAGGTTAATCCTGCTCCCGGCAAAACCGGGACGGTCCCGGTTTCCCTTACGGTGGGTGGTGCACGTGCAAGATCTGCGTCTTTGCGAGCTGCTGGCGGCCCGGCTCTGTCACGATCTCGTCGGCCCGATCGGTGCCGTTGCCAATGGCGTCGAGCTGATCGGTGAGGACGGCTCGGGTGCGGATGCCGAGGTCGTGCGGCTAATCTCGGGTTCGGCGAAGGTCGCGAGCAACCGGCTGCAGGCCTTCCGGGTCGCGTTCGGCTCTGGCAACACGCTGCCCTCTACGGGCTGGAGCAACACAGTGCGCGACCTGGCCGCTGGCCTGGTAGAGGAAGGGAAGGCGACGCTCGACTGGCAGCCGATCGCACCGGACGTGGAGGCGATGAGCGACCGGCGTCTCGCCAAGGTCTTACTCAATCTGGCGTTGATAGCGCTCGATTCCATGATGCGCGGCGGCACCGTGCGCGTGCAGACGAGCGCATCGCAACGCTCGATCGCGATCACTGTGCGCGGGCAGGGCGGGCAGTCAAAGATCGCCGAGGAGGTGCGCGCGGGGCTCGAAGGCGTGTTTGATCTCGCCAAGGCGACACCCAAGGCTGCCCCTGCTTACCTGGTCGCGTCGCTCGCGCGCGAATTGAACGCGATGGTGGCCGTCTCTCCTGATTCGGCACCGGAATTCGAGATTCGCGTCACCGTCCCGGCTCGCGGTTAACACTAAGATAAAGCAGCTTTTTTACGCGTCTTTAATGTTCTTTTGTAACGGTGTTCCGTCGGTCGCAGCGGCGTCGCTAGTGCCGTGTCGACAGTATTGCGAAGGGCGGGACCCATGGACGACTTGCTCCGCGAATTTCTCACGGAATCGGCTGAGAGCCTCGCGGTTCTCGACCTCGAGCTCGTAAAGCTCGAACAGAATCCCAACAACCCGGACTTGCTCGGGAACATCTTCCGGCTGGTGCACACGATCAAGGGCACGTGCGGCTTTCTCGGCCTGCCGCGCCTTGAATCGGTTGCGCATGCGTCGGAGAACGTCCTCGGCAAGGTGCGCGACGGCGAGCTCGAGGTGACGCCCGAAATCGTCAGCGTCATCCTCAAGTCGCTCGACCGCATCAAGAGCCTGCTCTCCGCCCTCGAGCAGACCGAGGCCGAGCCCGCCGGCGACGACACCGATCTGAAGGATCAGCTTAACGCCATCGCTGAAGGCAAGGCGCTGCCGAAGGCCGCCACGCCCGCAGCCGCCGCAGCGCCGGCTCCGACCGCGGCACCCACCGTCGTCGAGAAGCAGGCCGAGGCCGAGCTCGCGGCGGCCGCCGAGGCCCACGCCGAGGCGAGCCGCGCCGCGGCCGTCGCCGCAATCGAGGAGCAGGCCGCGCGCGAGCCGTCGGTTGCCGCGCAGAGCATCCGCGTCCACGTCAACCTGCTCGAGAACCTGATGACGATGGTCAGCGAGCTGGTGCTGACGCGCAACCAGCTGCTGCAGATCCTGCGCAGCCAGAAGGAGAGCGAGTTCGCCGCTCCGCTGCAGCGGCTCAATCTCGTCACGTCGGAGCTGCAGGAAGGCGTCATGAAGACGCGCATGCAGCCGATCGGCAATGCATGGGCGAAGCTGCCGCGCATGGTGCGCGACCTCGCGCACGAGCTGAACAAGAAGATAGACCTGAAGATGCAGGGCGCCGAGACCGAGCTCGACCGCCAGGTGCTCGAGCTGATCAAGGACCCGCTGACGCATCTCGTGCGCAACTGCGCCGACCACGGCCTCGAAGGGCCGGAGGACCGCCGCAAGGCGGGCAAGCCCGATACGGGCCGTATCACGCTGGACGCGTATCATGAGGGCGGCCAGATCGTGATCGAGATCTCCGATGACGGGCGCGGCCTCCCAATCGAGAAGATCAAGGCCAAGGCGCTCGCGAACGGACTTGCGGCGGAATCCGAGCTCGCCTCGATGTCGGACGAGCAGATCCAGCAGTTCATCTTCCGCGCCGGCTTCTCGACCGCGGCCCAGGTTACGAACGTTTCCGGCCGCGGCGTCGGCATGGACGTCGTGCGCACCAATATTGAGAAAATCGGCGGCACGATCGAGCTGCGCTCGAAGGCGGGCAGGGGCACGTCGTTCTTCATCAAGATTCCGCTGACGCTGGCCATCGTCTCGGCGCTGATCGTCGAGGCCGGCAACGAGCGCTTCGCCATCCCGCAGATCAGCGTGATCGAGCTCGTCCGCGCTACGGCGAATTCGAGCCAGCGCATCGAGCACATCAACGGCGCGCCCTTCCTGCGGCTGCGCAACCGCCTGCTGCCGCTGGTCAATCTCAGCAGCCTGCTCAAGATCGCTGGCGCCGCCGACAAGAAGACCGAGGATGCCTGCATCGTCGTCACCCAGGTCGGCAAGCACACGTTCGGCATCGTCGTCGACCGGGTGTTCGACACGGAGGAAATCGTCGTAAAGCCGGTGGCGCCGATCCTGCGCGACATCTCAATGTTTGCGGGCAACACGATCCTCGGCGACGGCAGCGTGATCATGATCCTCGACCCGAACGGCATCGCCGCCGCCATCGGCGACGCCGGCATGTCGCACCACGACCAGTCGGCCGAGACCGCGACCGCGCATGCGTCGACCAAGGATGAGCGCGTGGCACTGCTGCTCTTCCGGGCCGGCGGGGACACGCCGAAGGCAGTACCGCTGGCGCTCGTCGCGCGTCTCGAAGAGGTCGACGTCAAGGCGATCGAGATCTCTGATGGCAAGCCGGTGCTGCAGTATCGCGGCAAGCTGATGCCGTTGGTGACGATCGACCCGGCCTACTCGGTCAAAACCGAGGGCCGCCAGCCGATCCTCGTCTTCGCCGACGGCAACCGCTCGATGGGCCTCCTGGTCGACGAGATCGTCGACATCGTGGAGGAGCGCATGAACGTGCAGCTGGGCACCGAGAAGACCGGTCTGCTGGGCAGCGCCATCATCGCGGGCAAGGCGACCGAGATCATCGACGCTGGCCACTACCTGACCGTGGCGCTCGATACTTGGTTCGATCCGGACAAGGCCTCGGCCGATGGCACAAAGTCGGACGCCAAGCGCATCCTTCTGGTCGACGACTCGCCGTTCTTCCGCAACCTGCTGACGCCGCTGCTGTCGGTGGCCGGCTACGACGTGACGAGCGTCGAGGGCGCGGACAAGGCGCTGGCGCTGTGCGAAGCGGGCAAGGACTTCGACGTCATCGTCAGCGATATCGAGATGCCGGGCATGAGTGGGTTCGAGTTCGCCGAGGCGGTCAAGTCCGGCCGCTGGCAGAACACGCCGATCGTCGCGCTGTCGGCCCATACCTCGGCCAAGGACCTCGATCGCGGCCGCAAGGTCGGCTTCGTCGACTACATCGCGAAACTCGACCGCGACGCGCTGCTCAACACATTGACTCAAACCATCACCACGCGGGGTGCGGCATGAGCGTCCTCGAGAAAACCAACAGCGGCACCAGCAACGAAGCGCCGCGCGAATTCGTGTCGATGACCGTCGCCGGACAGCTCTTCGGCATCCCGGTTCTCACCGTGCAGGACGTGCTCGGCGAGCAGCGCATCACCTGCGTGCCGCTGGCGCTGCCCGAAGTGGCGGGCACGCTGAACCTGCGCGGCCGCATCGTGACGGCGATCGACATGCGGCGCCGGCTGCGCCTGCCTCCGCGCGAAAAGGGTGCGTCGGCGATGAACGTCGTCGTCGACCGCGGCGGAGAGCTCTACAGCCTGATCGTCGACTCGGTCGGCGAGGTTCTGAGCCTGCCCGCCGAGCAGTTCGAGCGCAACCCGCCGACGCTCGAGCCCCATTGGCGCGAGGTCTCGTTCGGCGTCTACCGCCTCGAGAACGGCCTGATGGTCGTGCTTGATGTGGAGAAGCTGCTCGACATCAAGCGGGCGGAAGCGGCATGAGCGGCGCGGCGGCACGCGCGGTAGAGGGTCCCATGAAGACATGCCTGATCGTTGACGACTCCAAGGTCATCCGCATGGTGGCTCGCCGCATCCTCGAAGGCCTGTCCTTCGCGATCGCGGAGGCGGCGGACGGGCAGAAGGCGATCGAGGCATGCCGCGCCAAGATGCCGGACGCTATCCTGCTCGACTGGAACATGCCGGTCATGAACGGAATCGATTTCCTGCGCGCGCTGCGCAAGATGGATGGCGGCTCTGCTCCCGTCGTCGTGTTCTGCACGACCGAGAACGACATCAGCCACATCCAGGAAGCCATACAAGCCGGCGCGAACGAATACATCATGAAGCCGTTCGACAGCGACATCATCCAGGCGAAATTCTCCCAAGTCGGCCTTCTATGAATCTCCCTCGTGCGGATGTCCCGCCGGCGTCGTCTTCGGCCGGTCCGATCCGCGTTCTCGTCGTCGACGACTCAGCGGTGATCCGCGGGCTGATCACACGGCTCCTGGAATCCGATCCGGAGCTGGCGGTGGTCGGCTCGGTCGGCAACGGTCAGATGGCGATCGCGACGTGCCGGCGCACGAGCGTCGACATCGTGGTGCTCGACATTGAGATGCCGGTGATGGACGGGCTGACAGCCCTGCCGCAGATCCTCGCAGCGGCACCGGGCGTCAAGGTCATCATGGCCTCGACGCTGACCACGCGAAACGCGCAGATCAGCCTCAAGGCCCTGCAGGCCGGCGCTGCCGACTACGTTGCCAAGCCGACCAGCACCGCGGAGATCCAGCAGGCCCAGGACTTCCGTCGCGATCTGGTCGGGAAGGTCAAGGCGCTAGGTCAGGCCGGCCGCAAGCGCCGCGCCGAGCGCGGCGAGACGCAAGCCGGCGATCTGCCCTTCCGGCCGGCGGCGACTACGGCGAAGCCGGAGCGTCCCACGGTCGCCTTGCGCGCGGCCGCACAGCGGCCCCCCGAGATCATCGCGATCGGCAGCTCGACCGGCGGGCCGCAGGCGCTGCTGGCCGTGCTAAGCAAGTTCCCGAATTCGATCCGACTGCCGATCCTGATCACGCAGCACATGCCGGCGACCTTCACCAGCATCCTAGCCGAGCATCTGGCGCGAGCCAGCGGCTGGCCGTGCGCAGAGGCAGTCGATGGCGAGCCGGTCCGTGCCAACCGCATCTATGTGGCGCCCGGGGACTTCCATATGAAGGTCGCCGTGGAAAACGGCGCGAAGCTCGTCCGCCTCACCAAGGAGCCTCCGGAAAACTTCTGCCGGCCGGCGGTGGACCCGATGTTCCGCAGCGTAGCGCAGGCCTACGGCGCCGGTGTTCTCGGCGTCGTGCTGACCGGCATGGGCACCGACGGCGCCAAGGGTGCCCGCGCAGTGGTCGATGCTGGCGGCTCTGTCATCGCCCAGGACGAGGCGACAAGCGTCGTCTGGGGCATGCCGGGCGCTGCCGCGGCGGCGGGCGTGTGCAGCGCCGTGCTGCCGCTGTCGGAAATATCAACCTATCTGCGCAGAGTCTGGGGAGCCGTCCCATGAAACAGGACAACTTCGCCTGGATCTGCAAGCACCTGTTCGAGACGACCGGGCTCGTGCTCGGGCCCGACAAGCTCTATCTCGTCGAGAGCCGCCTGTCGCCGGTCGCGCGTAAGTACAACGCTGCCGACCTTGACGCGCTGACCGACGCGCTGCGCGCCGGCCGCAATACCGAGCTGATGCGGGACGTCACCGACGCGATGATGACGAACGAGTCGTTCTTCTTTCGCGACGGCAAGCCGTTCGAGCAGTTCAAGCAGATCGTGCTGCCGAAGCTGATGCAGGCGCGCGCGGCGCAGAAGACCATCCGCATCTGGAGCGCTGCCTGCTCGACCGGGCAGGAGCCTTACACGCTCGCGATGATCCTCAAGGAGGAGGGGGCGAAGCTCGCCGGCTGGCGCATAGAGATCGTCGGCACCGACCTCTCGCGCGAGGCGCTGGAGCGCGCCAAGCAGGGCGCCTACTCGCAGTTCGAGGTGCAGCGCGGCTTGCCGATCACCTTGCTGGTGAAGTACTTCACCCAGAGCGGCGACCGCTGGATGATTTCGCCCGAGCTCAAGAACAACATCTCGTTTAAGGAGCTTAACCTGCTGAGCGACTTCACCACGCTCGGCACCTTCGACGTGGTGTTCTGCCGGAACGTGCTGATCTATTTCGACCAGACCACCAAGGCGAAGATCCTGGAGAAGATCAGCCGCATGATGCCGGCAGATGGCGTGCTGTATCTGGGTGGCGCGGAGACGGTGCTCGGCGTGACTGAGAAATTCGCACCCATGCCCAACCAGCGCGGCATCTACGTCCACGCCGCCCAGGCCGCTGTCGAGCAGAGGCGCGCGGTCGGGGCATAGCTCTCGGCGGATTGGCATGTCACCGAAACGTCAGCCGGGCGCGCTCAAGCGTGCGGCGGACAGGCGCCGCTGGTCCTGCGCTGGTCGGAGAGGGATGGGCCGTCGGTACATCTGCAGAAGAGTTCGGGTATCGGCCTGACATGATCCAGCGGATCGCCATCGATCAGCTCGGCGGCGCTACCCGCTTCGATGGGCGTCCTGAAGGTCTCGTGTGCGAAGTGGCCGTGCCGGTGGACAAGCTCGTCTTGGCCAAGTCGTAGCGGCCGCGATATCTCGCGTGCCTCTTCTCAGCGAGAGGAGAGGCGGTTCAAGCCATCGACCGTCGAACTGTAACAATCCGCCTCTAGAGTTCGCGCCACCCAGCCGGAGAGAGTCCGCGCCAGGCAGGAGGGCATTTCCATGAGCGACCGCACCCATTCCACACCGATGCGTTTCGACGATCCGCAGGACGACATCGGCAGCAATCCGAATCCCGTGCGTCCGATCGGCGACATCATCGCGGCACGGCTGAGCCGGCGCAGCCTGATGGCCGGCTCGCTGGCCACGGCCGCCGTCGCAAGCAGCGGCCTTGCGCGCCTGCCGCTCGGAAGCGGTTCTGCGGAAGCAGCCGGCATTGGCTCGTCGCTTACCTTCAAGGAGCTGGCGCGCGGCGCCGGCCAGGATCACGCGGTGGCAGAGGGTTATGACGCGCGCGTGCTGATCCGCTGGGGGGATCCGGTCATTGCCGATGCGCCAACCTTTGATCCGCATCGTCTCAGCGCCGCGGCGCAGGAGAAGCAGTTTGGGTACAACTGCGATTTCGTTGGCTACGCGGCGCTACCCTTCGGCTCGAACAGCAGCGACCGCGCGCTGCTCTGCGTCAGTCACGAATACACCAGCACCGATTTCATGTGGCCGGGCATGCGCAAGGACAACATGCACGAGCGCATGACCAAGGACATGGTGGAGGTCGAGCTTGCTGCGCACGGCGCCTCGATTGTCGAGATCCGCAAGCAGAACGGCATCTGGAGCGTCGACACGACCAGCCGCTACAACCGCCGCATCTCCCTGTTGTCGACCGAATTCGACGTCTCGGGGCCGGCCGCAGGGCATGACCGCATGAAGACGTCGGCCGACCCGAGTGGCCGCCGCGTCATCGGCACGATCAACAACTGCTCCGGCGGCATGACGCCATGGGGCACGATGCTCAGTGCCGAGGAGAACTTTCATCAGTATTTCGCCGGCAAGCCTGACGGCTCGCGCGAAGAGGCCAATCACAAGCGCTACGGCATCACCGGCCGGCCGGTCTATTCGTGGTGGGGCAAGACCGTCGACCGCTTCAACATCGAGAAGGAACCGAACGAGCCGAACCGCTTCGGCTGGGTCGTCGAGATCGACCCTTACGAGCCATCTTCCCGCCCGGTGAAGCGCACGGCGCTCGGCCGCTGCAAGCACGAGAATGCAAGCTGCATCGTCAGCGCGGACGGGCGCGTCGTGGTTTATTCCGGCGACGACGAGCGCTTCGAGTATGTCTACAAGTTCGTGACCACGGGAAGATTCAATCCGAACGACCGCGCCGCGAATCGCAATCTGCTCGACGACGGCACACTCTATGTTGCGCGCTTCGGCGAGGACGGGAAGGTGACGTGGCTGCCGCTGGTGCACGGGCAGGGGCCGCTGACGGCGGCGAACGGCTTCCAGAGCCAGGCGGACGTGCTGATCGATACGCGCAGGGCGGCCGACCTCCTCGGCGCAACCCCGATGGACCGGCCGGAGGATGTCGAGGCCAATCCCAGGACCGGCACCGTCTATGTCATGCTGACGAACAACTCGAACCGCAAGGCGGCCGACGGTGCCGATGCCTGGCAACGCGTCAATGCGGCCAATCCGCGCCCGAACAACAGTTTTGGCCACGTAGTGGCGATGATGCCGCCGAAGGCGGGTCACGGGCACGACCACGCGGCGACGGAGTTTGCTTGGACGGTGCCGATCCTATGCGGCGATCCCGAGAAGCCGGAGACCGGCCGCTACGCCAATGGGACGACGCCGCACGGTATGTTCGCGGCACCCGATAACGTCGCCTTCGACGGGCGCGGCCGCATGTGGATCACCACCGACCAGGGCGATAGCTGGCCGAAGCTGTCGAAGGCTTCAGACGGCGTCTTCGCTATGGAGGTGGAAGGTCCGGCGGCTTATGTCTCGAAGCGCTTCTACACGGTGCCGGTCGGCGCCGAGATGTGCGGCCCGTGCTTCACGCCGGACGACCGCACCCTGTTCGTCGCCGTGCAGCACCCGGCGACGGACGGCGTCAAGGAATCAAGCTTCGATACGCCAGCGACGCGCTGGCCCGATTTCAAGGATGACATGCCGCCGCGTCCTTCGGTTGTCGTAATCGCCAAGCGCGATGGCGGCGTCATCGGATCTTAGGACCGTGATCGGATCTTAGGCCAGTGGGGCGGCTGGCTTTCCAGCCGCCCGATTTCCCGGGTGTTTACCGGGCAATGCACCCGTTCAGATACTCTTCAAGCTGGGTGCCGGAGAGGCCGCGCGCTCTCGCGTCGGCGCGACACTGCTGGTACGTGCCGCTCATGGTGCTCGCATCCGCCGCGCCGGATCGCTGCAGGCAGGCGCCGACTGAATCATAGAGCGCATCGCCCGTCAGCCCGCGCCCAATGCCCTCCGAGCGGCAGCGGTCATAGCTTACGCGGCGGTCCATCGACCCGCTGGTTCCCATCGCCGCCTTCTCCTGCATGCATCGCGTCAGGAACCCGCTCAGTCCGTCGCCGGAAATTTGCCGCCGGATTGCTTCGTCGCGGCACTGATCGAGGTGGTTGGTCTGCACCGTGCTGGTCTGCGCATCGACGCCCGCCGCTGCGAACAGACACGCTGCGGCAACGACCATGGTTGCGAATGTGCGGCCGATCATTTCCGTCCTCCGTTTTGTGGGCAAAAAACAGCCTACAGGGATCGCGCTCGCGCGCGCCCGGTATGGCAATGCTCAAGTCCACTGCGGGTTCCGTGCAAAGCGGGAAGCGCAGCTTAGAGCTGGGCGCCGCCAGAACCCTACAGGCGGGCGAGGGGCACGTCCGCAGGAGCACGGCGTCAGCCCAGCCCTAGGCAGGACGCCTTTCTATCCCTACCGACACCGCACGATGGCGTTCCCCAAAACGAAAGAAGCGGGCCGAAGCCCGCCCCTCCCGTCGCATAGCCAGATCGCCCGCGAAAGCGGGCGGAGAGCGTCACGCGCTCGCGGCGGCCTCACGCTCCGCGCGGCCGCCCTTGGCGGCCACGGGATCGCGCAGCACGTAGCCACGGCCCCAGACCGTCTCGATGTAGTTGTCGCCCGCGCAGGCCGTCGCCAGCTTCTTGCGTAGCTTGCAGACGAACACGTCGATGATCTTCAACTCCGGCTCGTCGATGCCGCCATAGAGATGGTTGAGGAACATCTCCTTCGTGAGCGTCGTGCCCTTGCGCAGGCTCAGCAGCTCGAGGATGCCGTATTCTTTGCCGGTGAGGTGGACCGGCTGCCCGTTCGCCTCGACGGTGCGCGTGTCGAGATTCACGGTCAGCTTGCCGGTCTTGATGATCGACTGCGAATGGCCCTTGGCGCGCCGCACCACCGCGTTGATGCGCGCCACCAGCTCGCGCTTGTCGAACGGCTTGGTGAGATAGTCGTCGGCGCCGAAGCCGAGACCCTTCAGCTTGTTGTCGAGCTCAGCGAGGCCGGAGAGGATCAGGATCGGCGTCTTGACGCGCGCGGCACGCAGGCGGCGCAACACCTCATAGCCATCCATGTCGGGCAGCATGAGATCGAGAATGATAATGTCGTAATCATAGATCTTGCCGATCTCGAGCCCGTCCTCGCCAAGATCCGTCGTGTCGCAGACGAAACCTTCGGACTTGAGCATCAACTCGATCGACTTTGAAGTCGCCGAATCGTCTTCGACCAGTAGCACGCGCATGACCAGAAGCCCCCTCCAATTCGGACCTTGACCTTAATAGTGGTAAATGGAGATGGTTAACGAACAGTATACCGCACAGCTTACGGATGCAAAATTTGTCACCGCGCGGCCACTTCGGTTTGGAGAAATTTGGTTAAATTTTACCGAAGCTTAAGCCCAGCGCCCGAAAGATGGCGCCACTTCCGGTAGCTGGTCCCCGGGGGTCGAAAAATCGCATCCTGGACTCAACCGCCGCCCCCAATGACAACTGCCCATCTCCTAGCCGATCTGGCCCGCATCTCGCCTTACCGCCTTTACGGCAGGGTGACGGCGGTGCAGGGGATGCTGGTAGAGATCGGCGGGGTCGAGCATCTGCTGTCGATCGGCAGCCGCTGCATCCTGGTGACCCGCGACAACCGCCGGGTCGCCTGCGAGGTGGTGGGTTTTCGCAAGAGCCGCGCACTCCTTCTTCCGTTCAGCACGCTCGACGGCGTCGGCCTCGGCTGCCAGGCGGAGATCGCTGACTCGGAGCCGGTGATCCGGCCGCATCCGTCCTGGCTGGGACGCGTGGTCAACGCTCTAGGCGAGCCGCTCGACGGCAAGGGGCCGCTGACCAATGGTTCGGAGCCGCGCCTCTTGCGCGCCTCGCCGCCGCCGGCGCATTCGCGGCAGCGCGTGCGTGGCAAGGTCGATCTCGGCGTGCGCGCGCTCAACACATTCCTTACCTGCTGCCGCGGCCAGCGCATGGGCATCTTCGCCGGCTCCGGCGTGGGCAAGTCGTCGCTGCTATCGATGATGGCTCGCTACACCGCCGCCGATGTCAGCGTCATCGGTCTGATCGGCGAGCGAGGCCGAGAGGTGCAGGAATTCCTCGAGGACGACCTCGGACCCGAAGGCCTCGCGCGCAGCGTCGTCGTGGTTGCGACCTCCGATGAGTCGCCGCTCATGCGCCGGCAGGCGGCGTATTTTACGCTGACGGTCGCCGAGTATTTCCGTGACCAGGACCGGGACGTGCTGTGCCTGATGGACAGCGTCACCCGCTTCGCCATGGCGCAGCGCGAGATCGGCCTGTCGGCGGGCGAGCCGCCGGCGAGCAAGGGCTACACGCCCTCGGTCTTCGCAGAGCTGCCACGCGTGCTTGAACGCGCCGGTCCGGGCACAGGCAGAGGCAGCATCACCGGCCTGTTCACGGTCCTTGTCGACGGCGACGATCACAACGAGCCGATCGCCGACGCGGTGCGCAGCATCGTCGACGGCCATATCGTGCTCGACCGCGCGATTGCCGAGCGCGGCCGCTATCCGGCGATCGACGTGCTGCGCTCGATCTCGCGCACCATGCCCGGCTGTAACAGCGAGGCGGAAAACGCGATCGTCTCGCGTGCCCGCGCGCTGCTCGCGCACTATGATTCGATGGGGGAGATGATCCGTCTTGGCGCCTATCGCCGCGGCAGCGATCCGCTCGTCGACGAAGCCATCAAATACCAGCCCGATCTCGAGCGTTTCCTCACGCAGCGCAAGGACGAGCGCAGCGACTTGCCGGAGGGCTATGCCGGCCTCGCCGCGATTCTGGGCATGCCGAAGCCGTGAGCTGACCGATGCGCACGCTCGAGATCCTGATCAAAATGCACAAGCATCAGCTCGATGAGAAGCGGCGCGCGCTGACAGATCTCGAGAGCCTGCGCGCCGACCTGATCGGACAGCGCGAGAAGCTGGACGGCGATCTGGCCCGCGAGCAGGAGATTGCCAAACAGGTCGAGTGCGGCGCCTTCGCTTATGCCGGCTTTCACCAGGGCTATATCGCGCGGCGTGACAAGCTGATGGCCTCGCTCGCCGAGCTCGATGTCCGCATCGCCGCAGCGCGAGAGGAGGTCAGCACCGCCTACCAGGATGTCAAGCGCCACGAGATCGCGCTCGCCTCGCGCCAGCGCCGCCAGAGAGAAGAAGAGGAGCGTCGCGCCCAGAGCACGCTCGATGAGGTCAGCCTAGACATGCATCGCAGGCGGATGGCGTGAGCGCGACTAGTCGATCTAATCCTGCGGCGGATAGCGCTCGAAGGCCGGAAGCGCGTGCGCCCGCTCCATCCAGCTGATCCGCTCAGCGACCTGGATGTGCGCTCGCGGTGGCACGCGCTCAGGATCGTCATACGTCGCGCTCTGGATGTCGATGATCCCTGGCAGCATCTCGGCGTTTGTATAGAACAGGCCGGTGCCGCACTCGCCGCAGAACTGCCGCCGTCCGTGCGTCGACGATCTGTAGGTCTTCGGCTGACCCTTGGTTACCCGGACCGTGCCTTCTGGGTACATCGTCCAGCCAACCATCGGTGCCCCGGCATGGCGCCGGCAATCACGGCAATGGCATAAGGCGTGGGTCAGGGCTTCGCCCGAGGCTTCGTAGCGGATCGCGCCGCAATGGCAGCCGCCGGTGATCGTCATTCGGTGCTCCCTCGATCGCTGCGATAGGATCTGATGGAGCATCATACCGCATTCCGGGTATGCGTCGCGCCGTCGCCTGCGGGAAGCGGCTTTCGCGATCTGCGTCAGACAGACACGCGCACCGGCTCCGCGGCGACGTCGTCGAGCGGATTGATCGGGAAGGTCGGCACGGCTTGGAAGAAGAGCTGGCCATTCAGGTTGAGGCCGGTGCAGGTCTGGCCGAACAGCAGGAGGATGTCGCGCTCCATTTCGGACGGCAATGCTGCGTGCGAGCGCACGATCAGGTCGAGGCGCTGCTCATGCATCAATCCATCGAGCTGGATGGCGCCATGCTCGCTGGTCTCGCATTCGACGACGAAGCGCGCCGGCTCTTCTTTCTTGCGCTTGGCCTCCTCCTGCTTGCGCCGGCGCTCGAAGAAGCGGATTTGCCGGAGCTGCTGGCCGTCGAGCAGGGGCACGAGCGTCATGCGCCAGTCACCCTCGGCGGCCTGGCGCGCATTCATCATCTCGCGCATGTCGCGCTCTAGCTGTTCGGGACCGCGGCCGGTCTGGGCAAGCGCGCGCGAGACTGCTTCGCCGAGCCACGCCTTGACACCCTGCTGCGCGGTCTCGAGATAGGAGAGCATCTGCTGGGCGAGGCGAGGGCCGGCTTTCGGCACCGCGCGTTCAAGCGCGGCGTAGGCATCTTGCTGGCCGGGCGCTTCCTGAAGCTGGCGCATTGCGTCCTTGAGCCCCTGCCAGTTGCGCGCGAGCGACGCAATGTCGGAACCGGCCGCCCCCGCGCGCGGCGCGGCTGGCCGTTCGCCTGCGATGAGCTCGAGAAGGAGCCGCGCGCCCGGTTCTGTCGCTTCGCCGTCGCGTGGCAGCGGCGCGAGCAGGCGGCCGACCGCGCTGTCGAGGATCACCTGGCCCGCTGGCGTGCGCGCCACGACGGTCGCCATCATCAAGGCTGCCACGGACTGCGACGGCATCGAGGCGGGTTGCCGCGCGGCCGATGCCAGGGTCTCAGCATGGACGTCGGTCGGGTGCGGGGCCGCTTGTGCTGTGCCGGGCGTCGCCGCTGGGATCAGCCGCACTTGGATTTGCGTGCCGGTGGGCAGAGGTGCTGGCGCAGCGTCCGGCGCGAGCGGCCTCGCCGCCTGCTCGGCGCTGAGCGCAGAGTGCGATACAGCTGCCGGCAGCGGAGCGGCAGGCGCGGCGGGGGGAGCGGTGGCTGGCAAGGCGTTGAGCTGACGCTGGTAGGCCGCTTGCACAGCTGCGGGTGTCGTCGGCGCTTGCTGGGGTTGGTTCGGCGCGGGTGGTGATTGCGCCGCAGGTGGCGCTGGCGTCGCGGTTGGTTGTGGGGTGGCTGCCGGCGTTGGTGCTGGTGTGGCGGACGACGTCGCGGATGCTACGGACGCCGCTGTCGTGTTCGCGGTCGCCGACGCTGTCGTAGTTTGTGGCGCATGCGCTGCGGCTGCAGGCTGCGCTGCTGCGGCGGCTGGTACGGGACCGCCGGCGGGGCCGATCACCGTGGCGACGATGGCCGACGGCACCGCAGCCGGTCGATCCGGCTGCGACGAGCTCGCAATCGGCTGAGGCGATGCTGGCGCATGGGGTGCCGCCATGGCCGGATGTCCGCCCGAGGGCACGGCTTGCGGCAGTGGCGGCTGCGTCCTGCCGGGCGTCTGCGGCGTGATCGAGAGAACGATCGCCTGGAGCTGCGCGCCGGCGGTCTGGATCTGCAGCGTGACCGTGCTCCCGGGAGGCAACGGCACGGTGGTCTTCAGTCCGAGCACGCCGTTTGCGGTCTGCAACAGGGTCATGCCGTTGGCGCCGCGATCGAGCACGGTTCCGGTCAGGAACGTGCCGAGGGCGACATTGCTCAGCGTCGACGGCAGCTCGGCGAGCAGCGCGGTGGCCGGCGCGCCCTGCGGTAGGGGCGTGGCGACGAGCCCGGGAGTCGGCGTGCCGATCCGGGTCATGATGTGCCGCCCTCAATTCGGCGGCGGGATTTCCGCCTGCGCATGACGCGCCTCTTTCTAGATCTGACCGACCGTTTTGATGCGTGCTTTGGAGTAGACCTCGTTTTGTGACATGACGGTCGTCGACGCGCGGAACCGCTCGACGATCGATCGGACGTAGGGACGAACCAGGGGGCTGGTGAGCAGCACGGGCGTCTCGCCCATCATTGCGTGCCGCTCGAAGGTCTGGCGCACCTTCGCAATGAATTCCTGCAGCTTGCTCGGCGCCATCGAGAGCTGCTTGTCCTCGCCTTGGCCAACCAGTGCTTCGGCGAAGGCCTGTTCCCATTCCGGCGACAGCGTGACGAGCGCGATGTAGCCGCCTTCGGCTGTGACGGAGTCGCAGAGCTGGCGCGCTAGCCGCGCGCGCACATGCTCGGTGATGGCCATGACGTTGCGCGTGTGGCCGCACGCCTCGGAGATGCCTTCGAGGATGGCAGGCAGGTCGCGGATCGAGACGCGCTCCGCCAGCAGGTTCTGCAGCACGCGCTGGATGCCGCCGATCGAGATCTGCGAGGGCACGATCTCGCTGATCAGCTTCTGCTGGTCCTTGAGCTCGTCGAGCAGCTTCTGCGTCTCGCTGTAGGACAGCATCTCGGCCATGTTGTCCTTGATCAGCTCGGTCAGATGCGTGGTAATCACGGTCGGCGGGTCCACGACCGTGTAGCCCTTGAACAGCGCCTCCTCGCGGCTGCCCTCGTCGACCCACATGGCCGGCAGGCCGAAGGTCGGCTCGCGCGTCTGTTCGCCCGGCAGCGCGATCGCGTCGCCGCGCGGGTCCATCACGAGCAGATGGTTCGGGCGGATCTCGCCGCGTCCGGCGGCGATCTCCTTGATGCGGATCACGTAGCCGAAAGAAGGCAGCTGCATGTTGTCCTGGATGCGCACCGCCGGCATGACGAAACCCATCTCGCTGGCGAGCTGTCGGCGCAGCGCCTTGATCTGGTCGGTCAGCCGCTGCCCCTTCTCGCTGTTGATCAGCGGCAGCAGCCCGTAGCCCAGCTCCAAGCGCAGGATGTCGATGTGGAGTGCCGTGGAGATCGGTTCCTCGACCGGGGCGGGCGGCGCGGCGGCGATGGCCGCCTGATGGGCCTCTACCCGCGAGCGCTGCGCCGTGATGGCATAGGCGATGCCGCCGCTCATTGCTGAAAGGATAAGGAAGGGAAGCATCGGAATGCCGGGCAGCAGCGACATCGCGAGGGTGAGGAAGGCGCACAGGCCGAGCGCCTTCGGATAGCCGCCGAGCTGGCCGAACAGCGCCTTGTCGGCCGAACCGCTGACGCCCGCCTTGGAGACGAGCAGGCCGGCTGCGGTGGAGACGATCAGCGCCGGGATCTGCGTAACCAAGCCGTCGCCGACGGTGAGCAGAGTGTAGGTCTGTGCCGCTTGGGCCAGCGTCAGGTTGTGGAACCAGGTGCCGATGATAATGCCGGCGACGACGTTGATGAAGACGATCAGCAGGCCGGCGATGGCGTCGCCGCGCACGAATTTCGCGGCACCGTCCATCGAGCCGAAGAAGCTGCTCTCATCCTCGAGCGTCTGGCGGCGCTGCCGTGCCTCACGCTCATCGATCAGGCCGGCGGAAAGGTCGGCATCGATCGCCATCTGCTTGCCCGGCATCGCATCCAGGGTGAAGCGCGCCGACACTTCGGCGATGCGTCCCGAGCCCTTGGTGATGACGACGAAGTTCACGATCACCAGGATTGCGAAGACGATCACGCCGATGACGAAATTGCCGCTCATCAGCAGATTGCCGAAAGCCTGAATCACGGCGCCCGCGGCGTGGGCGCCCTCGTGGCCGTCGGTCAGGATGGTGCGGGTGGTGGCAAGATTGAGCGCCAGCCGCATCATCGTCGAGATGAGCAGGACGGTGGGGAAGGAGCTGAAATCCAGCGGCCGCTGGATGAACAGCGACACCATCAGGATTAGGACGGAGAAGGTGATCGAGACCGCCAGAGAGAAGTCGAGCAGCCACCGCGGCATCGGCAGCAGCAGCACGAGCAGGATCGTGACGATGCCCAGCGCCAGCGCAATGTCGGTGTAGCGCAGGCTCGCATTCAGGCGCGACAGCAGGTCGCCCTGTCCGGAGCCTGTGCTGGCCGCGGCCGTCTCGCTCATGCTGGGTTATCCGCCGCGGCGCCGGCGTCAGATCGCCGCGCGGGCGCTCTCGTTGGCGGGCGGGACGCGCACGCCCTGGTCGGAGTAGAGCTTCAGCTTGTTGCGCAGCGTGCGGATCGAGATGCCCAAGATGTTCGCCGCGTGCGTGCGGTTGCCGAGGCAGTGGCTGAGCGTCTCGAGGATCAGGTCGCGCTCGACATCGGCGACCGTGCGGCCGACCAGGGCGCCGCGCGCCGCACTGGCGACGGCAGTGGCGCTCGTCTCGGCCGCCGCTGCCACGCGCGGCGCGCTGGTGAGCCGGATCGCATCCGGGCCGATAACATTGCCCTGCGCGATCAGCACGGCGCGGTGCAGAGTATTCTCGAGCTCGCGGACATTGCCGCGCCAGCCATGCTGCTTGAGCAGGTCCATGGCCTCGGGCGCGATCGGGCGCGGCGGCAGGCCGTTCGCCTCGGCATATTTGCGCGCGAAATGATCGGCCAGAAGCACGATGTCCGACGGGCGCTCGCGCAGCGGCGGCAGGGTCAGGGTCACGACATTGAGGCGGAAGAACAGGTCCTCGCGGAAGCGGCCCTCGGCCACTTCGGTCTGAAGGTCGCGGTTGGTCGTGGCGATCACGCGGATGTCGATTTTCACAGGAGCCGAGCCGCCGACCCGGTCGATCTCGCGCTCCTGGATCGCGCGCAGCAGCTTCGCCTGCAGGCGGATGTCCATCTCGCTGATCTCGTCGAGCAGCAGGGTGCCACCATTGGCCTCCTCGAACTTGCCGATGCGGCGGGCGATGGCGCCGGTGAAGGCGCCTTTCTCATGGCCGAACAGCTCGCTCTCGAGCAGGTTTTCGGGAATAGCCGCGCAGTTGACCGAGACCATTGGCTGCGCCGAGCGGCGGCTCTTGCGGTGCACGTGGCGCGCCAGCAGCTCTTTGCCGGTGCCCGACTCGCCGCAGATCAGGATGCTCGCTTCGCTCGCGGCGACCTGGTCGGCCAGCTTCAACGTCGCCGCGACCGCGGCATCCTGCGAGATTAGCGTGTGGCTCTCGTCGGTGACCGCAGCCAGCACGGCGGCGATGAGCTCCGCGTCGGGGGGCAGGGGTATGTATTCCTTGGCGCCGGCCTTGATCGCGCGGACTGCTGCGGCGGTATCCGAGCCGATGCCGCAGGCGACCACAGGTACGTGGATGCGCTCGGTGCGGAGCGACTCGATCAGGAAGCCGATATCCATATGGACGTCGGCCATGATCAGGTCGGCGCCCTTGCCGGCGCGCAGGCTGGAAAGGCCTCCCTCGATGTCGTCGACCTGGACGACCTTGGCGCCGCGCCCCAGCGCGATCTTCGCGGCGACCGTCGCCTGACCGTTGAGATGACCGATGATCAGCAACCGCATGTCGAACTCCGAATTCCAATCTGTTCAGCAAGGCCCTAGAGGGCCTTTTCGTGATTCCGCTCAGCTACGGTCGACCTTGACGATCTCGGTCATCGTGACGCCGAGGCGATCGTCGACCACCACGACCTCGCCACGAGCAACAAGCCGGTTGTTCACGTAGATGTCGATCGCTTCGCCGACCTTGCGGTCGAGTTCCACGACGGCGCCGCGACCCAGCTTCAGGAGCTGGCTAACCTGCATCGTCGCCTTACCGAGCACGGCGGAGACCTGCACCGGGATGTCGTAGACGGCTTCGAGCTCTTTCGCCGTGTGTGTCCTGCTGACTTCGCCCTCCTGCTCCGGCTGCTCGGGCGTCATTTCGTTAAGTTGAAGATTCTCGTCGGCCATGGCTCACTCCTATTTCGAGGCGGCTGCCGGCGCGCCGGCTCCGCCCTCGACAAACCGTTGGATCGCGCTGTCGATCTCGCGCCAGATCGCAGCGCTGTCGCGTTCCGCCCCGCCGTCCGCCCACTCGACGCGGGCATCGCCCGGCTTGATCGCAGGATCCGCGAAAAGAATGATTCGGCCGGTGTAACCAGCCGCCGCGGTGAGCTGGTCCACGTGCTGGCGGATCGGGTCGAGCAGCTCGTCTGCGACGCGCACGACGAGGCGCGGCTCGTCATGGAGGCGCGACAGGCAGTCGCGGATCAGTGCCTCGATCTCGCCGATCCCCTCGCGTTTGCCGAGGCTCGGCAGCAGGCGCCGCACGATCTCGGTCGCGGCGGCGACCGCCTCGCGCGTCTGCGTCTCGTGCTGCTGGGCGCAGACGGAGATCAGCTCACCGAGCCGCACGCCGATTGCGGCGCAGGCATCCGCCACGCGGCGCGCGATCTGCTGCTCGGCCTCCGCACGGCCGGCCGTGACGCCTTCGGCATGCGCGGCCGCCTTCGCCGCGTCCATCTCCACCGCCGAGAATCGGCGGGTGTCCGGGCGAGGGGCGAGGCGCGTCGCCTCATCCGTCGCGGAAAAATCGGTATCAAAGAGGAATTTGCTGATCGCAACCATCGCGGCCTCAGTAGATCAGCTCGTCTTCGCCGCCGCGCTTGTCGGCGATGATGATCTCGTCTTTGGCCGCCAGCTCCTTGGCGACGGTCACCATGTGCATCTGTGCTTCGTCGACGTCGCGCAAGCGCACCGGTCCCATCGCCTCCATCTCTTCCTTCAGGAGCTTGCCGGCGCGCTCCGACATGTTGGAGAAGAACAGGTCGCGCAGCGGCTCGGAGGCGCCCTTGAGGGCGATGCCCAGCTTGGTCTTGTCGACGTTGCGCAGCAGCGTCTGCACCGCGCCGGGGTCGAGGCGGCCGAGATCCTCGAAGGTGAACATCAGTGCCTTGATCTTCTCGGCGGAATCGCGGTTGCGCTCCTCCAGCGCATTGATGAACCGGCTCTCGCTCGCTCGGTCGAGATTGTTGAAGATCTCGGCCATCATCTCATGCGCGTCGCGGCGGCTCGTGCGCGCGAGGTTGCTCATGAACTCGGTGCGCAGCGTCCGCTCGACATCGTCGAGCACCTCCTTCTGCACGGCCTCCATGCGCAGCATGCGCATGATGACTTCCATCGCGAAGGATTCCGGGAGCTGCGCCAGCACGCGCGCCGCATGCTCGGGCTTGATCTTGGAGAGGACGACGGCGACCGTCTGCGGATACTCGTTCTTGAGGTAATTGGCGAGCACCGCCTCGTTGACGTTGCCGAGCTTGTCCCACATCGTGCGGCCGGCCGGGCCGCGGATTTCCTCCATGATCGACTCGACGCGCTCCTTATCGAGCACCTTCTGGAGGAGGCGTTCGGTCGAGTCGTAACTGCCGACGAGTGAGCCCGTCGCGGAGATCTGGTCGGCGAAGTCGACGAAAAGGCGCTCGACGACGTTGGAGCTGACATTTCCCA